>NZ_HF999080.1:13277-33135 GCF_000433815.1 Blautia sp. CAG:257 | reverse complement strand
ATAGGAGGGCTGTGGATAAAACTACGGAAACTCAAGCAAAAAACGTACTTGTTTTTATACCACCTCCTGTTGATCCCGGAGATGCTCCTATGAACATAAGAAAACATAAGACAAACAGTCCTGCATTGCTGAAGCTTCCCACAGAATATGTAGAAAATCCTGCTGTCCTGGCCGATACACTGTTAAAGAAAGCTCCCATCCAGCTGATATCTTCTGTCATTTTAAGCAGCAGGGTTCCCACTGCCAGGAGAATCACACTGGTGGAAAGAACAATCTTTGAATTAAAAGAAAGCTTTTTAAATCTTTTATTTTTTTTAATATCCAGGATAACAAGAAAACCAATTCCTCCAGCTATGATCAGAAAACAAGTTGTCAGATTAAGCAGTACATTATTCTGATAAGGGATCAGATTTCTAAGACCTCCCAAAATATCAAAACCAGCATTATTAAAAGCAATTGAATGAAAAATACTGATGCCAAGAGCATGCAGCGGGCTGTAATTCTGTACAAAGACTACAAAACTCAAAGCTGCACCAATGCTTTCAAAGCACAGGGTCATGATAAGGATAGCCTTTACCAGCTTCACCATACCTTTCAGATCACCGACATTTAAAGCTTCTTTAACCATAAGCCTGCTTTTGATGCTTACCCTTTTTCCTGCTGCAAGTACAAGACCTACACCTACAGATGTTACGCCCAAACCTCCAATCTGGATCAGTACTGCAATAATCCCCTGTCCCAACGCGGTAAAATGATCTGCTGTGTCCACTACAATCAGACCTGTAACACAGACTGCACTGGTGGATGTAAATAAGGCGTCAATAAACGACACCTCTGCCCCTTCCTTAACAGAGACTGGCATTAAAAGCAAAATGGTTCCGATCAGTATCACACTGGCGAATCCCATTGCGATCAGCCTTCCGGGGGATTGTTTTTTTTTATGAATTGTTTTATATACTTTATCATTTTATTCATAACCTCTTTATCAGAATTGTTGCTGCATAACAAACACACTCCCTCTTTATAAAACTAAAGAGAGAGTGTCAGAATCGTTTTGCATTCTCTGTGTTATTTTGAGAATATCACCAATTGCAGAAGCCTGTCAATAATAACTTCTGACTGGATCACTTGCAAAAGCACGTGTCCCATAGAATTATTTTCTACAGAAACACGTGCTTTTTATAGATTTTATTCGACTTATAACAATTCCAAATTTAACTCAGACAATGACTTTCTGCCTTACATCTGGGTCAGCGTATTGGTACAGCTCATAATTGCAACTAATACTGCCATAATGATGCCTGCCAGATACGGATTCTTCGTTGCACGATACAGTTTTCTGGAAACCACTGCTGCCACAGCCAGAATTACAATTACCGGGTAAAGCCAGATTCCAATAATTGAGCCTCCGAAGAACGGAACAAATTCATTAGGTAAATAACCGCTGATAAAGAAGCATCCATACATGATGATTACCATAACAACACTTGGCAGAATATTAAACATTGCATTCACGCAGGTATTTATCCATGGTTTTTTTCCTAATTCAAAATAGTTATAACTATTGATACAAATTGAATTTGGTATGTAATATAACAAGAACAAAGGCAGGTATAATAAAATATACGGAATCATATTTGCATTAAAAGCCTTCAGTGCTACTACCCAAATGCGGAAATCTGTCTTAAACAGATAATCTGCTAAAAATACCAGACCATATGCTGAAACTGCTACTATAAGAGCAAGAAGAATGGTCAGCCCAAGCTTTTTCGCACTGATCTTAACACCATTTTCTTCTGTTCTGGAAGGAGCCTTTGTAAACTTTCTTCCAACCCAAAGAAGGAATAGTGAAAATACTCCGCATAAAGCCGCCCAAATTCCAATAAATGCAGGTCCTGACTGAGGAGCAATTCCACCAACCAGTTTTGCAATCACACTATATCCAAACATATAAACAACAAAACTAAAAACTGCTCCTAAAATACTGCTGACCCAAAACCAGGTCTTTTCTCTTCCGGAAAGCACCGGTGACGGAAGTACTTCTTCCTCTGCTCTCAGCGAAGAAAAACAGGATGTTTTCAATAAAACTTTTGCAAAACTTACCACGAACATAATAAATCCTACAAGTCCTAAAGCATTAAAAACCACCTTTATCTGCCATATCTGATCACTTCCGTTGATTGGATTCGGAGCTCCTAAAGCATCCTCAAAAAACTGCACACTTGAATCTACCACTCGCTTAGAAAAATGTGCCCATGGATGGGTAATATTGGGATTATAGATTACACGGGCAGCTTCTTTTCCCTCTATATCTTCCTTATAAATTGTTTCTGCTTTACGTGACTCCAGCCCTTCCGGATCCTCGCCAAAATGCAGGAATGACTGTGCATTTGGCTGTTTAAGGAAATCTCTCGGTGCAGTATGAGAGCCATCCTCATTATAGGTTCTATGGAAGAATTCATCATACTGACATGCAACAATACCTGCATCCCTGTCTCCAAACATATTAAAATATGCGCCGTCCTCGCCTTTATAAACGGCATCATTTGAAACCAGAAGAGCAGCTTCGATCAAAGGTTTCTCTGCTTCATTATCCAGTAAAACTGCTGTACGGCTGGCAAGTGCCCCGTTAGAGTGTCCTGTAACTCCGATTTTCTCCTTATCAACATACGGCAGTGTAGCCATCATTTTAACAGCATCATACATTCCATTTGCATTATTTTCTGGTTTCCACCAGTCTCCTGCAGGCAGGTTATCTGAATTGCCGTGCCCATACATATCAATTGAAAGTACCACATATCCGCGTCGTGCATACTCAACATAATTCAGATCCTGCATCTCACGGTTATTGTACCATCCGTGGCTGCAAATGATAGCCGGTGCAGGATTTTCTGCTGTTGCTGTGTCCGGTTTCAGAAGCAATGCACTCATCTGATGTCCGCTTTCTGTTTCAAATCGCAGATCTTTGACGGTGACTTTCCCAAAATTTGTCTGAATCATACTGGCGCCAATACAGCTGATCAGACAAATGATCAAGGAAATACACAACCAGAAACCAGCACTCTTTTTACCTTTTTTGTTCATCCTCATGTCCCTCCTTATAATGGATGCATAATGCCTGTAAACAAAATAAAAGGGCATACAAAACAATGCTTGTATACCCTTCTCTCCGTTCTCTTAGGCAACACATATATTATGTATAAAGTATAATATATCTTTTTATTTCTGTCAATATAAATAGTGCAGTTTGCACATATTTTTTCCAAAATAAGTGGTGTTGATTAGGTAATTTTTATCTTATATTTCTGTCTGTTTTGCCCATCCATAAGCATACTTAACAGCCTTTTTCCAACCCTGTATCCGTTCTGTCCGTGTCTTTTCTTCCAGAACCGGAACAAAAGTCCGATCGACCATCCAATTATTTTTTATATCCTCCAGATCTTTCCAGTATCCGACTGCAAGTCCGGCCAGATATGCCGCTCCCATAGCTGTTGTCTCCACGCACTGAGGCCGGTTTACAGGTACATTAATAATATCTGCCTGCGTCTGCATCAGAAAATTATTCGCACTGGCTCCCCCGTCTACCTTTAAAGAAGAAAGCGCAATTCCGGAATCTGCTTTCATGGCAACCAGGACATCATTCACCTGGTATGCCAGGGATTCCAAAGTAGCCCGGATAATATGGCATTTGTTTACACCCCTGGTAATTCCCACAATGGTTCCTCTCGCATACTGATCCCAGTAAGGAGCTCCCAGACCTGTAAAAGCCGGAACTACATAGCAGCCGTTGGTATCCTTTACTTTTTTTGCCATATACTCAGAATCCTCTGCAGAGTCAATGATCCGCATCTCATCACGAAGCCATTGTATTGCTGCGCCTGCCACAAAAACAGAACCTTCCAAAGCATAGGTCACTTTTCCATCCAGGCCCCATGCAATAGTTGTGATCAGACCATTTTCCGAAAATACCAGTTTTTCCCCTGTATTCATCAAGAGAAAACAGCCTGTCCCATAAGTGCTTTTTGCATCGCCTGCCTGAAAACATGTCTGTCCAAAAAGAGCTGCCTGCTGATCTCCTGCCGCTCCGGAAATAGGAATCTCTCCTCCCAGAAATGCCGGATCTGCCATTCCATATACACAGCTGCTGGGCATTGCTTCCGGAAGGATTGCCTTTGGAATATCCAATATCTGTAATATTTCATCATCCCATTCCAGCGTATTGATATTAAAAAGCATTGTCCTGGCTGCGTTGGAATAATCCGTAACATGAGCTTTTCCTTTTGTCAGTTTCCAGATCAGCCATGTTTCCACAGTACCAAATAAAAGCTCGCCCTTTTCTGCTCTTTCACGTGCTCCCGGCACATTATCAAGGATCCATTTGATCTTTGTTGCTGAAAAATACGCATCAATGACCAGGCCTGTTTTCCTCCGGAATTTTTCTGTCAGCCCCTGTTCTTTTAAGGAATCACAGTATTCTGATGTCCGGCGGCATTGCCATACAATGGCATTGTAAACCGGTTCTCCTGTATTTTTATCCCAAAGGATCGTTGTCTCTCTCTGATTTGTAATTCCGATGGCAGCAATATCCGCTGCTGATGCATCAATCATGTTCATAGCTTCCACAGCCACTCCCAACTGACTGGCCCAAATTTCATTAGCGTCATGCTCCACCCAGCCCGGTTTTGGAAAAATCTGCTTAAATTCACGCTGTGCCACACTGCACATCTGCCCTTTTTCATTAAATAAAATACATCTGTTACTGGTTGTTCCTGCATCTAATGCCATCACATATTTTGCCATACTTCCGCACCTTCGTCCTTCTTATTTTACATGAACCAGACATTCTGTCTTGTAGTAGAAATTGCTGTTGCCCCGGCATCCAGCGCTTTCATGGTATCTTCCTTATCCATGATCATTCCCCCTGCGATCACTGGAACTTTACCCTCAATAAATTCACAAAGCCTGGAAATCACCTTAGGCATCGCTCCCGGAATAATTTCTATCATATCCGGTTTTACATTTTCTATCTGTTTTCTCACATTTTCATAAACCATGGAATCTAACATAAAAAAGCGCATAACTGCAAAAAAATCTAATTCTTTTGCTCTTTTTATCAAGGTTGATTTTGTAGATATGATCCCATCTGCTTTTGTTGTGTTTTTTATATAATCTACAACAATCTCCCGGTTTCCCAATCCACTGATCAGGTCAAGATGGATGATCACCGTTTTTCCGCCTTCTTTCAAACGATCTACAATATCCCCGATATTGCAGAGGTCTCCATAAAGCACAAATACAATCTGTATTTCCGCCCCTGATTCCAGACATTTTTTCAGCCCGTCTTCATCCTTAACTGCAGCAATAACAGGATAGTCTTCAAATTGTTCCAGTATTGTTTCCTTTTCCATGCTGTACCTCCAATGCCTTTATCAAAATATGAGGATAGACAGGCATTGCTTTTCAGTCACTGCAACGCCTGTCCAAAGAAATATGTACTACATTCCGATTATTCTGTTTATCAGAGCCTTGCTGCTCCTGAGTCTTTCGCTGCTTTTGCAACAGCACTTGCTACTGCCTTTCCTACTCTTGGATCAAAAGCTTTTGGTATAATATAATCTGCTCCCAGTTCTTCTTCAGGTATTAATTCTGCAAGCGCTCTGGCTGCCGCCATTTTCATCTCTTCATTGATGTCTTTTGCACGCACATCAAATGTGCCACGAAATACCCCGGGAAATGCCAGGACATTATTGATCTGATTCGGAAAATCGCTTCTTCCGGTGGCTACTACCTTTGCTCCGGCCGCCTTGGCCTCATCCGGAAAGATTTCCGGTGTCGGATTAGCACATGCAAAAACAATCGCATCTTCAGCCATGGATCTGACCATATCACTGGTTACTAACCCCGGAGCAGAAACTCCAATGAAAATATCTGCCCCAACCAGCATTTCTGCCAGAGTTCCCTTTCTTTTCTCACTGTTTGTGCATTGTGCCATTTCTTCTTTGATCCAGTTCATGCCTTCTTTTCGGCCCTCATAAATCGCGCCGTTCCGGTCACACATAACAACATTTTTAAAGCCTGCTGATAAGATCAATCTGACAATAGAAACAGCTGCTGCCCCTGCACCGGAAGTCACAATTCTTACATTTTCTTTCTCTTTTCCCACCACTTTCAGCGCATTTAACAGTCCTGCAAGAGTAATAATTGCTGTTCCGTGCTGATCATCGTGAAAAATAGGAATATCACATTTTTCTTTCAGTTTTCTTTCAATTTCAAAACATCGAGGTGCGGAAATGTCCTCCAGATTGACCCCGCCAAAAGAACCTGATAACAGATATACTGTATTTACAAATTCATCTACATCCTTTGTTTTGATGCATAACGGAAAGGCATCCACATCTCCAAATGCTTTAAACAAAACACTTTTTCCCTCCATAACCGGCATTCCCGCTTCCGGTCCAATATCTCCCAGACCAAGAACTGCCGAACCATCTGTAATCACAGCACACATATTATGGCGTCTTGTAAGTTCATAGCTTTTGTCTAAATCCTTTTGGATCTCCAGACATGGCTGAGCAACTCCCGGTGTGTATGCCAGCGCCAGATCTTCCTTTGTGGAGACCGGCACTCGGCTGACTACTTCTATTTTCCCTTTCCACTCACTGTGTTTTTTTAATGATTCCTTTGCATAATCCATTATTTTCTTCCTCTCAACTTTCTGTCATTCTCTCTTTTATGCTTCAAAAGGAAAATTGAATTCTGTTAATCCCAGTTCGTCTCTTAACTGTATAAATTCCTTCTGTACAGCCTCTGTTACAGGAACACCTTTGTCCTTCCGGTACATCCATACATCATGCTCCTTTTCTCCTGCTGTATAAATACGCTCCTGTCCTGGCGCCTTCTGAGAATTTCTCAGATTTCTTAAAATATTCCCTGCAGTCTTTTTAAATGCCTCTGCTCCCATAAATGCATCTGTATCGATTGCAATAAAGAAATGTCCTAAATGATATGGACGAAGATTTCCATTTTCATCCTTTCCGTCCAGATCTTTCAGGAAAATTCCTGACTGCAAAGCTGCGGAAAGAATTTCCACAACAGCAGCATATCCATATCCTTTATATCCGGCAAGTGTTTCACCGATGCCTCCCAGCGGAGCCAGGGCTGCATTTCCGCTGCGAAGATCTTTGAGGATCTGGGCACTGTCTGTCAGTGTAGAACCATCTCTTCCAATTACCATTCCTGCCGGTGTATCTTTGCCGATTCTGGCATAATACTCAATTTTACCATTCTGAATAATAGAAGTTGCACAGTCCAAAAGAAACGGGAATTCTTCATCTGTTGGCATTGCAAAGGTCAGAGGATTGGTTCCCATCATATTTTCTACACCAAATGTAGGTGCAATTGACGGCCTTGCATTGGTTCCCGTAATACCAATCATATTTTCTTTTGCAGCAAGGTTAGCCCAGTATCCTGCGATTCCGTAATGGGAAGAATTTCTCACTGCCACCATTCCCATGCCATATTTATGCGCTTTTTCAATACACATATCCATAGCTTTTTTACTTGCTACCATTCCCATACCGTCATTGGCATCCAGAACTGCTGTGGTTGGTGTTTCTTTCAGAACATCTATTTTTGTGATCGGATTAAGGATTCCCTTACGGATACGATCCACATAAATCGGTTTAAAACGGTTGCAGCCGTGGCTTTCTATTCCCCATTTGTCACTCTGCATCAGAACATCTGAACAAAGACGGGCATCTTCCTCCGGCAGTCCCAGTTTTACAAAAACTGCTGTCATAAAATCATCTACCAGTTCCCACGGAATAAAAGGTCTTGTTTCTTTCTGCATATTAAAATCCTCCTTAACATAATAAAAAAGACAACGCAAAAAACACTTAGTGTTCATTGCATTGTCTCTCGTCTCTTTGCAACAATTAAACTATAATATATATACCATTAATTAACCAAAAAGTCAATAGATTATCCGATTATTTTTCTAAATATGTGCAACATGCACAAATATATATTATTTGAAATATATTACAGTCTGTGACAAACTCACAGACTCCTTCCCACGACCATGTTATACTGTTCCTATCAAATTCAGGAGGTCTAACTGTGGAAAAAAAGATCAGAAAAAAGAAAAAAGCCTTTGTCAGTACCGGTGACTGTGTTGCCTGCGGCTGCTGTCTGAAAGTATGTCCCAGAAATGCCATTGAAATCTGGAAAGGTATTATGGCAAAAATAGATATGAATGCATGTATCGGATGCGGCAAATGCGCAAAAGAATGTCCCGCATCTGTGATCGTGATACAGGAGGCGGACGCATGAAAAAACACTGGTACGATTATCTTTGGATCTTATCTCTGACATATCTGATACTGGGATTTTTTAATATCCTGTTTGCCAGGCTGGGACTTCTTTGTTTCTTTATCCCCTTGATCATCTCTGTAGTAAAGGGAACAAAAGGATACTGTAACCGCTACTGCGGAAGAGGCCAGCTTTTCAGCCTTCTGGGCGGCAATTTCGGACTTTCCCGCAAAAAGGATATTCCGAAATGGATGAAAAGCAAATGGTTTCGCTATGGATTTCTGATTTTATTTTTTATCATGTTCTTCCAGATGCTGTGGAATACCTGGCTGGTATTCTCCAATGTGCAGGATCTGAAGCAGGTGGTAACTTTATTATGGACCTTTAAGGTTCCCTGGCACTGGGCATATCATGGAACCCTCCTTCACCCAGGCGTTGCCCAGTTTGCCTTTGGATTTTACAGCGTCATGCTGACCTCAACGATCCTTGGTTTTTTCACTATGGTTTTGTTCAAGCCTCGAAGCTGGTGCGTCTACTGTCCCATGGGGACTATGACGCAGCTGATCTGCAAGGCAAAACAAAAAGGTCAGAATACCTGACCTTTTTTGTTTTGTCTCCGTTTTAGTGAATCTCCTGATCCGAGAACTCCAGTGTCACTGCCTGTACAAGATCCATATCTTTAAATTTTTCCGGTTCAAAATAATCCTCAGTGGTATAACTTCTCATACTGTTTCCATTGTCATAGACCAGGACTGATACCGGAATTTCCTTACCCAGCTCGATTTTCTGCGCTTCCTTCAAAAAAGCCTTTCCTTCAATTGTATATTCCTGGTTTTCCCCGATATCTTTTGTGGAAAAAGCTCCCTGCCCGGCCATATTTATGTGGAAATCTATGCTGCGGTCATCTTGTATCTGCATGGTAAAGCTTCCTGAAATCTGCTCTGCAGGTTCTTTTTCTTTTCCAATGGACATGGAACCGTCCCCTATGATCTCCCAGTTCAGATCCTCCTTCAGTTTATAAACCCTGGCAGTAACTGTAATGACCGTTTCCGGAGCACAAAACGATACAATCTGCGAATTTTGATCCATCCCAAAAGCTTCCAGAAGCTGTGTCTCACTCTCCGAAAGTTCATATGGAGCTACCTGTTCCTTTGACAGCGTCTGTGCATTCGTCTGTGCACATCCTGCCAATGCTGCCATACACACTGCAAGCATGCTCATTCGTATTTTTTTCATTTGAACGCCCTCACTTTTCATATATTTCAATGGCCAGCGGTTCTTTGGCAAATACCTGGCATCCCAGCCGGTATCCTTCATCCAGTTCTTTCTGAGAAAACCAGATTTGATCCATTGTATTGATCTTTGCCTCCCCTTTCAGTATCCTTACCTTACACTTTGCACAATTGCCGCGTCCTCCGCAGGGCGTAAGAATATGGATGTCATTTTTCAGAAGATAATCCTGAAGTCTTGTATTTGCCGGACATTCTACAATCATCTTTTTCTCCTGTTCCCACCGGATGTTTCCGATGTATTATCTTTTGGTGTCAATATATTCGCTGATTTCCTGCATCCTCATATCCAGAGAATGGATTCCTTCCGCGCATTCCTTCAGTTTTTCTACAATTTCTGCCGTTGAGTCATCGATATTTTTCTTGTACTTTACCTTGTGTTCAATACTTGCCCAGAAATCCATGGCAATAGTACGAAACTGTACTTCCACCGGCATCCATTTCTTTTCATCGGCAAAAAATACGGGAACCTCCAGGATCAGATGAAGACTTCTGTACCCATTGGGCTTGGGATTTTCGATATAATCTTTCTTTTCCAGCAGGTGGATATCATCCTGAGAACAGATCTTGTCTGCAAGCTTGTAAATATCCTTTGAAAAAAAACATACCACCCGGATACCTGCCACATCATGAAGGTTTTCTTCTATACTCTGAAGGCTTACCTCCAGTCCCTTACGTTTCAGTTTTTCTGCAATACTTATGGGTTTTTTGATGCGGCAGGAAATGGACTCGATGGGGTTTCTGTCGCTGTCCAGGGACAATTCTGTGTTCAGGACCTCAAATTTTGTCCGCACCTCCAGCATAGCACACTGGTACTGCATCATCAACTTCATAAAAGGGTAGGCCGATTCGATAAACTCCTCTGATCGATTTCCGGTAAGAAGCTCATCAAAGGTAAAACTCCTGTTGCTTTTCAATTTTCTTTCCTCCGTTTTCAACTTTATAATCCGGCAAAAAATAGCTCATAAAAATCATCTTCACCTTCCAGCATAGGAGAATTTTCCCCACCTCCGTTGGTGCTTCGTCTCATCGTCGCATAAAAATCCTCTCCGGCACTAATCAGATCCATTTCATATACAGGATACCCCAGTTCCCGGCATTTCTCACAAAATGCTTCCAGCGGATGTTCTTCTTTTCTTGTCGCCAGAAATTCTTCCCGGAGCCTGTTGTCTGCAAGTGCTCTTTGTTTCAGAATATCCAGCATTTCAGGTATTTCCATAAATTTTCTCCTTTTATTGTGTTTACTCCTGTCTTAGACAGACCTTCTCAATCTGTTATTTATTTTAGCATAATCATCTCCTCCGGTACAGAAATATTTGCCCAAAGACAAAAACCTGTGTCAAAGCGATTCTTTAAAAAAACCTCATTGACATCCCTGCTGCAATGTGATATACTCCGGCTCAGTTAGTTTTTGCTAACTAACTTATTTTATTATTATGGGAGGATTTCTTATGAACTTCAAAAAAACTTCGATTTTATGTGTGCTGTGCACTTCTTTAGCTGCCATTCCCGTATATGGAGCTCAATCACAAAACAACGAGGATACAGCAGTCTCTTATCCCCTTACTATTGAACATGCTTTTGGAGAAACTGTGATAGAAAGCAAACCTGAACGTGTTGCTACCGTAGGATGGGAAAATCAGGATACTCCCCTGGCTCTTGGAGTTGCTCCCGTAGGAGTTTCTGCTGCAAACTATGGGCTTGTCACTGAAAACAATCTTCACCCCTGGACAGATGAAGCTTTTCAGTCTCTTGGAGTTGATTCTCCAGTAGTATTTAATGATGTTGACGGTTTAGATTATGAAGCAATCAGCGACTCCCATCCGGATGTAATACTGGCTTCCTATTCCGGATTTACCCAGGAGGAATATGAAACCCTCAGCCAGATTGCCCCTGTTGTCCCTTATAAGGAAGCCCCCTGGCAGACTACCTGGAAAGAGCAGACCATTGAAAATGCCACTGGTATGGGTATGAAAAAAGAGGGTGAAGAGAAGGTTGCAGAAGTTGAGGCTCTGATTGAAGAAAAGCTTGCGGACTATCCTGATCTGAAAGGTACCAAAGCAGCCTTTTGCTGGATCAGCGCCGACGATCTTAGTTCCTTCTATATCTATATGCCTTCTGATCCGAGAGCCTCCTATCTTCTGGATCTTGGACTGGAATTTCCGGAAAGTGTAAAAGAGCTGGCTGAAAATACCTCTGATTTTTCCATTACTGTCAGCCGTGAAAATGCGGATCAGTTAAAGGATGTGGATATGATTGTTGTATATGGAGATCAGTCGCTTCTGGACGCACTTCAGGAAGATGAACTTATGAGCCAGATACCTGCTGTAAAAAACGGAGCAGTTGCCCTGATCGACAGCACTTCTGCCCTGGCAGGTGCCTCCACTCCATCTATCCTTTCTATTCCATATGAGATTGATGAGTATCTGTCACTGTTATCTGAAGCCCAGGAGCAAATTCAATGAAAAACCGCCGGTTTACCATGACGGTTCTGCTGTGTATTCTCAGTCTGCTGTTCTGCGCACTTCTGTCTGTAGCTTACGGTTCCAAAGCCGTAAGCTTTCAGACCGTATTCCGCAGTCTTTTTCATTTTGCCTCAGACTCCTTTGATGCTTCCGTGGTCCAGGCACGGATTCCCCGGACTGTTTTTGGAATTTTGGCCGGCGCTGCTCTGGCCGTTTCCGGTTCTGTCATGCAGGCTGTCACCCGTAATCCCATTGCGGATCCCAGTATTCTGGGAGTAAATACCGGCGCCTCTCTTTTTGTTGTCTGCGGTATTGCCTTTTTTCACATCAGCTCGGGAAACCAGTACATCTGGCTTGCTTTTGCAGGTGCGTCCATTACTGCTGTTCTGGTTTATGGACTGGCATCTGCAGGACACGAGGGGGCTACTCCGGTAAAGCTGGCTCTGGCCGGCGCTGCTGCCAGCACTGCTCTTCAGTCTCTGGTAAAGACTGTCATGCTTCCCAACACACAGGTTATGAATCAGTTTCGTTTCTGGCGGACCGGAAGCATCAGCGGCGCTGCATGGAGTGACATCCGCCTGCTCCTCCCCTATTTTCTGACAGGCTTTATTCTGTGCATATTTCTGGCGTCTTCGCTAAACACCCTGGCACTGGGAGATGAGGCCGCCACCGGCCTTGGACTCAACGTTCCCCTGATCCGTGCAGTCAGTACTGTTGCCAGTGTTCTTTTATGCGCCTCAACCACAGCACTTGCCGGTCCCATCAGTTTTATCGGTCTGATGATTCCTCACCTGGTAAGGCTTCTCCTTGGTTCTGACATGCGCCGGATTATTCCTGTATCTGCAGTCTGCGGATCCTGTCTCCTTCTTATTGCAGATGTTCTTGGCCGGGTTCTCGGCCGTCCCGGTGAACTGGAATCAGGAATTATCACTACTTTGATCGGCGCCCCTGTATTTGTTTTTATCATCAGAAAGGTAAAGGTACGTTCTCTATGAAAAAACAGGATATTTCCCCATCAGCAATTACAGCAGGATACCTGAAACGCCAGAGACGTTATATCCTTACCACAGGAATCCTGCTTCTGCTCACACTTTCCCTGGCTGCGGTTATGATGCTCTATGGAAATACCATTTATTCCCCCGAAACTGTCCTTCGCGTTCTTTCCGGAACAGATGCAGGGGGTGCAGCCTTTACGATACGTACACTGAGATTTCCCAGAATGCTCACTGCCATTCTCTGCGGCATGGCCTTTGGCCTGTCAGGAAATACCTTTCAGCAGCTTCTGGGCAATCCCCTGGCAAGTCCGGATATTATCGGCGTCACTTCCGGCGCCAGTGTTGCTGCCGTATTCGGGATTCTGATTCTTAAGCTGGACTATGGAATTGTGGCTGTAATGGCTGTTTTTTCCGGACTTCTGGTTTCTGCACTGATTTATTTTCTTTCCCATAAAAACGGCTTCTCTAATACCCGGCTGATCCTCACCGGAATCGGTATGCAGGCTTTTCTGAATTCCATCATATCCTGGATGCTTCTGAAAGCATCGGAATATGACGTTGCCAGTGCTCTGCGGTGGCTTTCTGGAAGTCTGAACGGCGTAAAAATGGATACGATGCCGGCACTGGCTGCCGTTGTCTTTACTGCCGGACTTGGCATCCTGCTTCTGAGCCGCCATCTTCTGATTCTTCAGCTTGGGGAAGCTCATGCTGTCACCCTGGGAATTCCAGTCAGTATAACCAGGCTTCTTCTGATTCTGCTTGCTCTGGTACTGACAGCTTTTGCCGCCTCTGTCACCGGTCCCATTGCTTCCGTAGCCTTTCTCTCCGGTCCCATTGCTGCTCGGATTTCCGGAAGAGGACGAAGCAGCATGCTTGCCGCCTCCCTTACAGGCAGTATTCTGATCCTGATTTCCGATCTGGTGGGACAGTTTACTCTTCCCTCCCGCTATCCTGTTGGTGTGATCACAGGTATCCTGGGAGCCCCATATCTGCTGTTTTTGCTTCTTCGCATAAATCATAAAGGAGATTAAATCTGATGAATGAACATTTACTTGCCGCTGACAGGCTTTTTTCCGGATATGACAAACAGACAATTCTTCACGATATCAGCATCTCTGTTCCCCAAAACAAAATCAGCGTTATACTGGGTGCAAACGGATGCGGAAAATCCACCTTACTGAAAACCTTTGCGCGGCTTCTGAAACCCTCTAAAGGAACCATAACCCTTGATGGAAAGCATATCTCCTCTCTTCCCTCCCGACAGCTGGCACAGACTCTCGGTCTTCTTCCCCAGACGCCGGTTACCCCTGAGGGTATCAAGGTTACAGATCTGGTTTCCAGAGGGCGTTTCCCTTATCGCCGGACCTTCAGCGGACTGAGTTCTGATGATTTTTCTGCTGTTTCCGATGCTCTGGAAATGATGGGAATTACAAACCTGGCAGACCGGAGCGTAGATGAGCTCTCAGGCGGACAGCGCCAGAGGGTGTGGATTGCACTGGCCCTGGCACAGCAGACGGATATTCTGCTGCTGGACGAACCCACTACCTTTCTGGATATTTCCTACCAGGTAGAAATTCTGGATCTTCTCACAGAGCTGAACAGAAAACGGCGTACTACTATCATTATGGTTCTCCATGATATTAATCTTTCTGCCAGGTACGCTGACTATATTTTTGCCATGCATAACGGAAAGCTGACTGCCCAGGGTTCACCCAATGAGGTAATATCTCCTGAGCTTATGAAAGAGATTTATGGTCTGGACTGCACGATCATACAGGATCCCGTTTCAAAAACTCCGCTTATCATCCCCAAAAGTCGTTATCACAGATAAACAGAAGTAACCGTCTGTCGTAATCCTTACATTTGCAGGATTTTCCGAATATTGTCCCTCTATTTTTTATTAAAATTGCGTCTTTTTTAATGCGCAGTTATATTGTAAGGTATATGTATTCTATAATAACAGGAGGAAACCTGACAATGAACAGTACTACGACTAACGACAATCTAAAAAAAATGGTCACTGCTGCTCTTCTTGCAGCACTGACCTGTGCGGCTACCATGTCCGTACGAATTCCCACCCTGGGAACCGGAGGCTATATCCATACCGGAGACGCCCTTGTAATTCTCTGCGGTATAATTCTCGGTCCATCCTGGGGCTTTTTGGCTGGAGGCATAGGTTCTGCCCTGGCTGACCTTCTTGGCGGTTATTTTATTTATGTGCCTATCACTCTGGCAATTAAAGGACTGGTAGCCCTGTCCTCAGGTATTCTTTACCAGCATATGAGAAAATATTTCAAAAGTCATTACCCGTCTGTAATTCTTGGCGGTATAGCAGATATCATCCTGGTAGCCGGAGGATATTTTTTATGCGAATCCATAATGTACGGTGTGGCCGGAGCTTCCGCAAGTGTCCCCGCTAATCTGATCCAGGGAGCCGGCGGGCTGGTGATTGCCTGCATCCTCTATCCTCTTATTCGCTCCATACCGGGAATACTCCAGCTGAATCATAAAGCAGCGGCTCACAGCTGAATCACCTTATCTTTTATAATTTTCTATATAATTCAGAATTTCTTCAGGGTCTTCCATAAAACGGCAGAGATCAAGGATTTCTCTGTCCATAAACTTCTCATCTGCTGTATGCTCCAGAAGGGCTTTCATCCTGTCATAATATCCATTGATATTAAAAAGAACAACCGGGCGGTCAATTCTTCCAAGACTTTTCAGTGTCAGGATCTCAAAAAACTCTTCATAAGTTCCAATACCTCCGGGCGCAACTATGGTAGCATCGGATCTTTCTTCCAGAAGCTGTTTCCGCTCTCTCATGGTTTCTGTAAAAATAAACTCTGTACAATGCTCATACAGAACTCCCGGCTGATCGAAAAACCTGGGAGCAATCCCCAAAATATATCCGTTTTCTGAATGCACGCCTCTTGCGGCTGCTCCCATCATTCCGGTTGCTCCCCCTCCAAACACAAGTCCGTGTCCCTGCTTTCCCATCAGAGCTCCAAGCTCCTGTGTCTTTTTGTAATAAATTTCTTCAAGCCTTGCGCTAGCAGCGCCATATACACAAATATTCATGATATCCTCCCTGTTGTCCTGAAAATTTGCAGTTATCCACATACAGTCCTCTGACTGCCTGATTTTTATATCAGTTTACCACACTCTGCCTCTACAGTATATAAAAATTCCCTGCAATAAAGAACAGACAGAGAGCTCATTGCCGTTCACAGCAACAAGCTCTCTGTCTGCATTATAATGGGTCTGCCAATAAAAACAATTCCATAACCTTTACTCAGATACCACCTCTGAAACTTCAAATTCTGCCTCGCAGGGCTCTGCATCAGAAATATTTTGCTCTGTTTTTTGAACAGAAACTTCTACCTCAAGCTCCCGGGCAACCTGATCCTTATATTTCTTTCCGGTAAGAAGGACTGCACTGGTAAGCGCTGTAAATGGCGCAACGGTCACAAGTCCAAAGCTTCCCACAATGGTATCCAGAATTTCCGCTGACACATACTTGTAATTCAGAATGTTCTCTATGGGTGTTCCCTGTGCCATAAAAGTCATAAGAAGCGCAATATAGCCGCCGGAATAGGCAAGAAGAAGAGTAGTTGTCATGGTTCCCATAGCCGCCCGTCCCACATTCATGCCGGAACGCGCCGCCTCTTTCCATCCGATAGAAGGCTTTTTATGCACCACCTCATTCACCGCAGAGGTGATATCCACAGCAAGATCCATCATGGCGCCGGAAGCTCCGATAAAAATACCGCTCATAAATATTTTCGTCAGATTCAGATCCTGATAGCCGGAGTATAAAAGGCTCTCTGAATATGCCATTACCGCCCCGTGGATTTTAAACGCATCTGTAAAAATACACCCGATCACACAGGTGATCAGAACGCCCAGAAGAGCGCCTCCTGTTGCCGCCACGGTTTTCCGGTCAAACCCATACACCAGAAAAATAATGATCAAAGTCAGAAACCCTGTAATAAGAATCCCGCACCACACCGGGTTGATCCCGCCCAGATAAGCCGGAACAAGGATTTTCCAGATAGTCAGTATGGTGATCACAAAAGAATATACTGCCCTGAGTCCCGTCCAGCCGGCAAAAGCAATCAGAAGAAGCACAAACATCCCTGCCAGAAGAAACTCTTTGTCCAGACGATAATGATCACTCATGGTTACAGAATTGATCCCGTTGTCATTATAGCTGACAACAACATGAGCGATATCTCCTTTTTGGAATATCTTGTCAGATTCCAGAGAGCCGCTGAGCATATTTACCGCTCTGGCTGTCTGTCCTTTAAATTTTCCTCCAAGAAGCTCTACCTGACAGAACTGCTCTCCGGACTGAATCAGACCGGAGCTTTTTACAGTGCTCTCATCTGTTGAAACCACCTTTGCCTTTACCTTATCTGTTCCCTTAAAAATAACAGCATCCTCATAGCCTGTTGGAAGGACCATGAGGATGACCATCAGAAGTATGGCTATTAAGGAAACAGAGTTTTTTTTCAGTCTGTTTTTCATTCCTTACTGTACTCCTGTAATTGCTGCCAGCTTGTTGAAAATATCTGTATTGTCATAGTATCCGTCAAACCGCTCCTGCTCTGCGCCCATTGCAAAAACCTCCACCGGAAGTCCTGTATGCGCATAGGAAGCAAAGTTGATACCGGATTTATTATTCAGGATATGGGTAATGGTCAC
Organism: Blautia sp. CAG:257; assembly: GCF_000433815.1. NCBI lineage: Bacteria > Bacillati > Bacillota > Clostridia > Lachnospirales > Lachnospiraceae > Blautia > Blautia sp. CAG:257. Next base: position 15,372 of record NZ_HF999080.1, on the reverse strand, counting down.
TGTAAGAGGCTCATAGCTTCCATAAAGAAGATACTCCTCCTGACCGAATTCTTCTTCCTCTCCTGTGCGGCTCATAGTCTCGTCATAGGCTGCTTTCAGCTTGCTGTATTCATAATCTGTCATTACAAGAGTACCGCTTTCTTCCCCTTCCGGATGTACGTCCTTGCTGTCTGCCTGATTGGTGGCTTCTGCCTCTCCCTGAGGAGCCTGCAGTCCAAAAAGCTCGGTAATGTCTTTCATAACCGTATCAAAATCTGTTTTGTTTTCTTTATAACCGGCCACATAATCAGAATCAAACTTTGCATAGGAAATTTTCTGGTTGCTGATGTTTGTAAGGAAGGTATCATAATCTGTTCCTGCAAAACCGATCGTCATACCGCCGGTTTCATGATCTCCTGTTACAAGAATCAGAGTCTCGTCCGGATGTTCATTATAAAACTCTACCGCTTTTCCAATTGCATTGTCCATAGCCACAGTATCTGTAATGGTAGCTGCCGCATCATTGGCATGGCAGGCCCAGTCGATTTTTCCGCCTTCTACCATCATAAAGAAGCCTGTGTCATTATCCAGAACCTCAATTCCTTTTTCCACATAATCTGCAAGCGCCCATTCGCCTTCCACACGGTCCATATCATAGCTCATGGCATCGTCATCTGCCAGAGTCTCGTCAATGACAATTGCTTTTCCGTCTTCTGCTGTCAGCACCTCTGCCTCTGCCTGAGTTTTTACTACTTTATAGCCTGCTTCCTGTGCCAGCTGATAGAGATCTGTCTTGTCTCCGTCCTCTCCTGTAGGCTTTTTCAGGCCTCCTCCTGCAAAATAATCAAATTCGCTGGAAATCATTTCCTGTCCGATTTCATAGTAGTTGTTTCTGGATGCCTGGTGAGCATAAAAGGCAGCCGGAGTAGCATGGTTCAGATTCACTGTAGAAAGGATTCCTACCTTATAGCCAAGCTGTTTCTTCAGCTTTTCTGCAATAGTCTCATACGGAGTTTCCATTTTTTCATCCATGTTAATGGTTCCGCTGTATGTTTTATGGCCTGTTGAAATAGAGGTTGCTGTGGATGCGGAATCCGGGCAGAAGGAAGTGCTGTCATAAGTCTGCGCTGAGCCTGCTACCGGAAATTTCATCATATTCAGTTTGCTTTCACTTGTGAGAATATCATCTCCGTCGTCCTCTATGGCATTCAGATAATAATTTGTTGTCTGAATCTGAGGATAACTCATTCCGTCACCAATAAAAAGGAAAATATATTTCGGTGCCTTTACCTCTGCATCCTGTGCTGCTGTTTCTTCCTGAGCTGTCTCTGCCGCATATACCTGTGCCGGTGCCGCACATGGGATCATCATGGCTGCTGCCAGCAGTAACGCACTGATTTTTTTTGCATTCATAGAATTTTGCTCTCCTTTTCCTGTTTCTTTCATCTTATTGAGACTACATTTATGGAAGCCATTTGCCTCCTTACAGGAACATATCTTATCAGTGCAAAGTCAAATGTACACGCATACCCATGTTAAATATACTTAAAAGTTTTTACGGAATGTAAACTTACAGATAATCTCCATGCAAAAGCTCACCACAGCTCTGCGTTGCCTCTCCAAAAATATTTCTCTCAGTTTTTCCGGCTTTCAAAATAAATAAAACGTTCAATGGAATCCAGGATATCTGCAAAATCCTCCCTTGGCGCCAGCTCAATATACTGTGTCAGAATCTGTACCTCCTGTTTTTTGTACCTGCCGTAAAAAATATCATAAAGATTATGGCCTCTCATATAGATTCTGATCTCCTCCATATGAGCTTTCACATCCTCTGTTGTTTCCAAATTCTTTCCAAGAACCTCTGTAAGCTTTTTTCCGCTGCTGATCCGGTGAAGATACTCTTTCCATTTTGCCAGAAAAATCTCATAAAATTCCTGCTCTGACTCCACGATTCCAAGCTGTGCCATTACTGCCGGATTCATGAAATAATTCTCAAAAGAATAATATTTCAGAATCAGCACATTTTTCGGCATTACCCGCGGCAATCTGTCCACATCCTCCAGATTCCGTTCCTCATAATATTTACAGAGCTGATGCTTCAGCATTTCTCTGTCTT
>NZ_HF999080.1:12843-13202 GCF_000433815.1 Blautia sp. CAG:257 | reverse complement strand
GATAGATCTGATTCATATATTTCAGATTGGCATAGGTTTTGATATTAGTACAGCTGTTTGTCGTAATGATCGCAATCCTCTGAAGATTTCCATTTTCATCATACATCTCTGAATAATATTTTTTCAAAAGCAGAGGAAGTCTTGATTTATCCTGCCTTCCTTCTACAATAAACACAAAATTTACATTCATCAGATCTCCTGCGGAATACCCCAGATCATCCAGAACTGCGCTGATATCTGTTTTTTCACTGATTCTGGCATACCCGTCCTCTCCCTGAACCATCTGACGGATCTGTCTGCTGTTAAAATTTGACAGAAGATTTGCCGCATGAGTGGAAAAAATCACCTGGCACTTTTTG
>NZ_HF999080.1:0-12770 GCF_000433815.1 Blautia sp. CAG:257 | reverse complement strand
AGCTTTGGATGAAGAAAAATTTCCGGATTTTCCACAATGATCAGATCTGCCGCATCATCCATTGTTTCCTCACAGGTTTCCAGAAGAGACAGCATATAAATGCTTCTCATTCCCTTTCCAAGAGAATTAATGGACTTATATTTTTTCTGCTTTTCATCATAAACCTCCGCGGTAACAGAAAGCATCTTTTCAATATCCCGGTTCATGGAATAAAAAATCTGCTCTTTCCCTCCGTTTTTCCGAAACCTCTCATTCACCCGTCTGGAAAAATCATTCAGATTCAGCTGATAAAGCTTATAATCCAGAAGCCTTGCCGTCTCAAAAGCATTCAGCTCCCGGGTTGTTTTCTGGTTGAGATATCCAATGCAGGAAAAGCAGTGGGTGCAGGTTTTTGCCCGGTCAAATATACAGCAGTCGGAACGCATTTGTTTCAGCAGATCATCCTCCTGCAGAAGCAGAAGATTTTCCTGAAGAAAATCCAGCTTTCTCTGAGCGTCTATATAGTAAACACGGGGAAGAAGCCTTGGGATACTGGTATTATTTTTCTGATAACCGTCACTGTACCGGATTCTTCCCTGTCTGTTTGCCACAAATTCAAAGGTCAGAATCCCATCCTGATAAGAGGGCAGCTTCCGGCAAAAATCCTGATACCAGGAAGCATAATTCCTGTATGGACTGATCATGCGCTTTTTCTGCATTCTTGTAAGGTCTTCCTCGGTAATCCTCAGCTTTACCATAATCTCTATGTTTGGATAGTCCTCCAGAAAATCCTCCTGCTGAATCTGATAATCTCCGCTGACTGCTCTGATCGCATCCAGTACTGCTGTTTTTCCCGTGTTATTCTGCCCCACCAGGATCAAAGCATTCTCAATGTCGGCAATGTGAAGATTTTTAATGGATTTAAAGTTGCGGATCTTAAGGTCAGTAATCTGCATAGTGTGCGCCTCCCTCCGGGCTGAGTATAGTATCTTTTTGCGCTGCCATTCTCGCAGACGTGCAACGAACTGCATTCTACAAGCAGTTCAGTCCGGCGGCACGATGAATGCCCATATCTGTTCAAATATCTATTTAAAGTGTCTCATACATTTCTTTCAATTCTTCCAGAATCTCCTCCTTTGTTCTGCCAACCAGCCCTAATTGCTTAGTATCCACGTTTTCATTTTTCATCCGCTGAACAAACTCTTGAATATCGGCATAAACTCCTTGGGGAACCGCAGTCTTGACCGCGGGATCAAGCAATTCCGTCAGACGGAAAACATCGTTCTTATGTTTCTTGATGTTTTTGCTGTCAACGTGTTCTCCTGTGACTTTACGATCCGTCAAATCCATCCATGCTTTTGCCTTAAACGGAATCAAGTATGCCGCATCCAAAACAGTCACTCCACCAACAGTGACTTTTCCCTGTTTCAAAAATTCATAGTAATCCTCATCCAAAAGAATAGCAGACAGGCTCGAAATATCTTCATCCATGGGCAGCGGCGTTAAAGTTGCATCTTCTGGAAGCTGAATAGCATCCGGTTTTCGAGTAAAAAGTTCAATCATCGCAGGATACTGATTCGTGATCGGGTGACTAAACCGATAAAACTGCGGTACTCCCGAACTTTTGTTGCAATGCTCATATCCCGCCTGTTTTACATATTCCCAGAATTTCTTTCCAAAATTTGCATCAACTGCTTCTATAATCAAGACAAGGTCAATATCCTTTGTTGCACGGAAGTCCAGTCCTTCCTCCGCCATCAGAATGTCACACGCCGTTCCACCAATAATAGCATACTGCTCTTCACTTTCCTTGAACCATTCCTTAAAACTGTCAATTCCTGTAACCATCTATTTTCCTCCACAGTTCATTCAACATTTCTTCAACTGCTTCTTCAACTCGTTCATCTGCATCTTCTCTCAATGCCAATGCCAGCGAAAGTTCATCTACAACATTTCGCGCAGACAATTTTCGTGAATTGTATCTCCACATTTCTACGGCCACTTGCACCTGCGAATCTTGCAAGCTATTAGTCATAACACCTTTCCATTGAGAGATTCTTTCTGCCGCATAACATTTAACATTCGGTGCATTCAGCATGGAACACTCTGCCAATGCCGAATATCCACTTTCCAGCAAGTCTGTTCCCACACATTCTTTCGGAATATAAACCGTTCGTTTTATTGGGTTCAACAACTTATCTCCTGCTTTCTGGAACAGTATTTTCGGAGAATCCTCAGATTGCAGAATCCTATGCACACCTACTTTCCTGATATGCAGCAATCCCATTTCTTCAAGCTGTTTCGATGCCCTCGATATAGAAGTAGGTGTCAGTTCCAAATCCTTCGCAGCCTGACTTGTGGATAGTTCTTGTGCGCCTCCGTAAATGAAATGCAGCAGAAGCATCTGCGCCGATGGAAGTATTTCTTCCCGTAACTTTTTTTCAGCATTGCACCGTTCCTGCAAATATATCGCCATAAAAGGCAAATAAATTTGCTTTCCTTCTACAATAAAAGGGATCTTCTCACGAATCAAATATTCTTTCTGGCGAAAGCTAAGTTCTTTTAGCACCAGCACAACGGGTAAGTTCTCATTTTTCTGTATCCGGGCAATATGCTTTTTCAGTACTTCAATCCGTTCCAGTTCTGTCTTAAGATAAAGAAAAACCGCCTTCTGCTCATTCATAGACACCATCTGTAAGCGATACCTTGTTGCTATAAAATTGGGTAAGTGCTTAAACTCCACATCCTCATAGATAACCTTAACTCCAAGAACTTTATCGAGATATTCCATGTCATCACCTACACTCTTAACTCTTTTTCTGCATTATAACTCTTTTTAAGTTAAGATACAATATTTAAGTTAAAATAAGTCAAAAATCAATATCACAATAAATATTTTTTACGAAAAAAACCCGGTGCAACATGAGCGTTTCACCCACACTGCACCGGACATTTCACCAACTGACTTGTACAGCTTTCATATTCTCTTTTACTCCTCGGTATTCCGGAGCCGTTCTACGATACTTTCTTTCTTCATCCGGTTATAAGCCAGATGAGGCACCAACACTGCCAGGACAAGAAACAGCGGAAGCATGATCACAAATGCCAGGAAATTCGGACGATAAGCAAAAAACATGATCACGTTATTCAGAGCCAAAAGAATTATTCTGGAAAGAGCAGTGCCCAGAGCCACGCTGATGATTCCTGAGATCAGAACATAATACAGGCTTTCCTCCAAAATCATCCGCTTCAGCTGCTGCTCGGTCATTCCTATGCTGCACAAAACTGCAAATTCATGCTTTCTGGCAAGTATTCCGGTAATAATAGAATTAATAAAATTCAAAATACCAATAAAGGCGATCACGGCGCTGAGTGCAATACCTATCATACGGATTGAACCGATCATGGTCTGGAACCCCTCTTCCAGACTGCTCTTTGTCAGATATCCCATATTTTTATTTACATTCTCTGAATAATCCTTAACCGCCTGCGTAAACTGCTCCAGATATTCCTCTTCTACCTCATAAGAAATGCCGAAGCACCAGCTGTCAAGGCTGTTCTGTACATCCTTCTTTGGGAGCACCGCCTGTACACCGTTGACCGGCCGAGACTGATCTGTCATACTTGCCGGAATTTCCACGATTGCCATTACCTCATATTCTGTTTCCTTCAGGTTTTCCCAGTAACCACCTGTGGAATTTCCATTTTCATCCTTTGTTTCTATAAAATCCGAATCCTCTGAGGCCTCAAGAACTTTCAGTTTTTCTCCTGGTTCATACACAGAAGCGCCGGCTGTATAATCTCCTATAATATCAGTGAGAAGAACGTAACCTCCCTGGGCAAATTTCTGCAGATCCAGTTCTCCCTTCAGTACCTTCAACTTTGGCAGTACAGCTTCATCATAGGCATAGATCCTTGTATCAAGCTGCTGTTTTTCTTTTGCATTATGAATAACCTCCATACCCCATTCATCCTGACGAAGCTTTCCTTCCTCCTGATATTTCCGATAACGGTTCAGGGCTTTCTCATCCATAAAAATATCTGCGATTCCATAGACCTGCCATAATTCATTTTTGGAAATCACTCCCGGCTGTGAATCTGCCAGCTTTACATAGTCTTTGTCCAATTCATAATCAACAACTCTTACTGCCCCGTTTCCCACAATATTCGTTGATGCCAGCAGAACATCTCCCAGAAGCCTTTGTTCCAGATAGGCATCCACACGAAAGCTTCCCACCCCTGTGAGAACCATACAGAGAAGTATCGTGCTCATGGATAGAGAAACCAGAACCAAAGCTGTCTTTTTTCTGCTTCGTCCCAGATTGGAAAGAGCCATACGGTGAATCTGAGCGCCGGTTTCTGATTTTTTGTTCTTTTTACGGCTTCTGTTTCCCTCTGTATAACGAATAGCTTCGATAGGAGAAACACTTCCTGCAATTTTTCCCGGTTTGCGACAGCTGATAAATACTGTGATCAGGGCAAACAAAATTCCAAATACTGCCACTGACAGCCGGAATTTTATTTTAAGATCCAGATCTGTATAGGCTGTCATTTCCATTACAAAAGGAAAAATAAGATCTGACACCGCATATCCTGATGCAAGTCCAATGGGAATTCCCACTGCCGACAAAATCAGGGCCTGTCTACGTATCATACTTCTGATCTGTTTCTTTGTAGTGCCCACTGTTTTTAACAATCCATAAAAACGGATATCCTGAAATACAGAAATATAAAAAATATTATAAATGATCAGATATCCGGCCAGCAGAATAATCACAAGCGCAGAGCATAAAACCACTATTGTCAGGGGATCTAAATTTTCTGCCCGATTCTGCATATACGCCCAGTTCACACCATAATCAAGAGACTCTTCCCAACTGTATCCTTCATCCTCTCCATTGGGATAATAGCCTGCTTCCCGGATCACGGAACGAACGGTTTCCTCACTGTTTTTTGGGCTTTCAAAATACAGGCCAACCGAATACAGACCAACACCTGCCTCCTGTGGATTTTCCTTTCCCCATTTCTTAAAATCCCTGTCTGTAAGGTTTCCCTTCAGCTGGTTCCAGAAGGCTTCTGATACATAAAGCTCCGAGGCATGTCCCAGCCTGTTTCCCTCATACCAGCCGCACACCCGGAAAGTCCTTGTGATCTTTTTCCCATGAAACGTAAATTCCAGAGGTATCTCCCCTCCCAGCTTATGAGGAAGTCTCAATTCATCTAAAACATACGTGTCAACAATAATATCCTCCTCTTTCTGTGGCATAGTGCCTTCTTCCAGTTTGATAAAAGAATTTTCCAGCTCCTCTTCTCCCTGTGGCATCCTGATCTCATACTGACGTTTATTCAGATTTTCAGCTACGCCAATAAAAATATTCCATGTATAATCTTTTACCCGACTGTCTGATACTGTTTTTTCCATCTGCTCCGCTGTTGCAGCCTTCAGACCTGCATGAAATCTCCCCCCGACCTCACGCATGGTAGATTCCTGCATGGCATCGGAAATTCCTGTTCCCATGGCTGCCAGTGTGGTAAACAGCATACAGGTAAGAGCAATGGCTGCAATGGCAAACGCATTTCGCATTCTGTTGTTTTTCAGACTTCGCATGGAAAGGCGCCGCATTACTTCCTGATTATTATTTCTCATCCTGCTCCCCTCCTACGATCTTTCCGTCCTCAATACGGATCACCCTGTCTGAAAGCTGAGCCATAACCTCATTATGAGTGATCATCACAATGGTCTGCTGAAACCGCTCTCCGGTCAGCTTCAGAAGTCCCAGAACCTCCTGACTTGTCCTGGAGTCAAGATTTCCTGTTGGCTCATCAGCCAGGATAATCGCAGGTTTGCTTGCCAGAGCCCTTGCAATGGCAACTCTTTGCTGCTGTCCTCCTGAAAGCTGGTTGGGCATACTGTTCTTTTTATTCTGGATGCCAAGCATCTCCATAATCTCCTGAATGAACCTGCGATCCGGCTTTTCCCCGTCAAGCTGAATAGGAAGTACAATATTTTCGTAAACATTCAGTATAGGCACAAGATTATAATTCTGAAAAATAAATCCAATATTTCTCCTTCGGAAAATTGTCAGCTCTGCTTCGTTCAGCCTAAAAATTTCTTTTCCTGATACAACTACACTTCCTGAGGTGGCATAGTCCAGACCGCCTAACATATGAAGAAGCGTACTTTTTCCGGATCCGCTTGTACCAACCACTGATACAAACTCGCCTTCCTCCACAGAAAGATTCACCCCATCCAGAGCCTTTACCTGATTCTCACCTGATCCATAATATTTTTTCAGATCTACTGTCTTTAAAATTTCCATGATCTTCGCCTCCTTCTTTTTATTTTTTATCATATCACTGGTTTCTGACATGTTCCTGACAAAAAAGAAAAAAGTTCTTACAAAACTGTCAGAACTTCATTCAGAAGGAATACGCGGAAGCTGCTGCCTTCGCCCGGTCGGGAAACTGCCGTAACATATCCTTTTTCATTATTTAAAATTAACTGGGCCAGATACAGGCCGAGACCGCTGCCCTGCGTCTGCGCCGCATTGCCGCTTCGGTAAAAACGTTGGAAAATTTTATTATATTCTCCCCTGGGAATTCCGATTCCCTGATCTGTGATTTCTATCTGGGTATACAGCTCCATCGGATATACCCGAACTGTAACTATACTTCCTGAAGGAGAATATTTTACCGCATTATCCAGAATATTTTCAAGAGCCTCTGCTGTCCATCTAGGATTGTGATACAGCTTTCTGTCCTCAAATGCTTCTACCATAATCGTAATATTTTTATCCTCTGCCTGAGCATAAACGCCGCTTACTGCCTGTCCGATGGTTTCACGAATACCTGTATATTCCGCAGAAAAGGAGATAATCCCCTTTTCCAGCTGGGAGGCTTTCAGCATATTTTCAAGAAGCCACTGCATCTTTTTTGCCTGAGCTCCGGCCAGATGTGTGAATCTCTCACGTTCCTCTGCTTTAAGAGATTCATCCTCCAGAAGCTCCGTATACATGATCACATTTGCCATAGGTGTTTTCAGCTGGTGAGTAAGATCTGAAAGGAGCGCCGCAACCTCATCTCTTTCTTTTTTTGCCTGAACCTCTTTTTTCTCAGCCTGATTCAGAAGTCTCTGCAAAGTGTTTTCCAGTTTTGACTCCTGTGTCTCTTTCATAGTAGAAAAACCGGCTGTGCCTGTTTCCTGGTAATCCCGAAGCAGTTTCTGCATACGTCTTAAACGGTTCAGGTAATAAAGACCAGGAAGTAAAGCTGCCGCAAGTGCCAAAATCAGAACACCTGTCAATATTCCCTGCGTCATTTCCGCTCCTCCCACAGATATCCCATTCCATGAACAGTTTTTATATATTCCGGATGAGAAGCGTCTTTTTCTACTTTTGTACGAAGCCGCCGGATATTGACCATTAAAGTATTTTCCTCTACAAATTTTCCTCCATTATCCCACACATGGGACAAAATCTGCTCTTTTAAAAGCACCTGGTTTTTGTTTTCCAGAAAATACTTCAGAATACGATATTCCGTCAGGCTTAAGTCCAATTCCTCATCCTCTTTCCATGCTCTCATTTCTTTATTATCCACACGGATCTGTCCTGAGATAAGCTGCCCGGCTTTTTCCGACTGGCCTCCCTGCCTGCGAAGGAGAGCTGCAATCCTTGCCTTTAAAACTGCCAGTGAAAATGGTTTCGCAATATAATCGTCCGCTCCGCTTTCCAGACACATGACCTGATCGATCTCCATGTCACGGGCAGTGATCATCAGTATGGGAATCTTCCACTTTTCTGATATTTCACGGCAAAGCATAAGCCCGTCACCATCCGGCAGATTCCAGTCCAGCAGTATCAGATCCGGCTGAATTTGTTCAAGAGCCCTGCGGCTGTCGCTGCAGGCAGAAAACCGTTCTGTCTCATACCCTTCTTTTACAAGCATGAAGGAAATCCCCTCTGCCAGAGCCTCATCATCCTCAATTAAAAATATAAGCATTTATGTCCCGACCTCCTGAGTCCTGCTGCACTCAAACAGCGCTTTTGATCCTGAAAGAATCACTTTGTTTTTTAGGATATCATGATATCTTCCATGAAGCAAGACAGACTCAGGAAATCCTCTTATCTCTTCATACAGATCCACAGTGAAGCCTCGGCTCCCTGTGACTTATCCACATTATGGTATTCCACAAATCCCCCCTGCCGTTTCATGAAATCTGCTGCAATTGAAAGCCCCAGCCCCTGGTGAGTTCTGTCATGGCGGCTTTCATCTCCGCTGAAAAATGCTTCTTTTCCATGAAAAAGAGCCTTTTGACTAAATCCCGGTCCGTAATCCCGCACAGAAACCTTCAGATATTCCCTGTGGTCCTGCCACTGTCCGCTGTCTGATTTTCCTGCAGGATCACGTTGTCTTGTGAAGTCCTGATTCCCCATGAAGTTCTGTCTTACTATAGGATCATGTTCCCCTACAAACTCTTCCTGCGAAGCTTCTCTTCCAAGATGCTTTTCAATGGTCACACAGATTCCTTTCTCCGGGTCTGTATGCTCTATGGCATTGTCTACCAGATTCCCCCAGGCTCTGAGAATCTCCTCCTTACAGCACAGAATACTTTTCGCTTCTTCAGGGCTTCCCTCTAAGGGGAAGATATCCTGATTTACGTTTTTCCCGGAATCTTTTTTTGCTTCTTTTTTCTGCAGCTGTTTTTCAGTCCTCACCTCAAAGGATAGCGGTATTTTTCGAACTGCTGCAAGCTGCCTTACAAAATCGCAAATTTCCCCTGACAATTCTTCTACTGAGACTTCCTGCCAGCTCTTTTGTTCCTTTTGCCCCTTCAGTACCTGTCTCATGGAATCCAGATAATCTGCGATAAATCCTGCATTTTTAAGGATTTCCTCAGCACATTCCCGGTCATCCTCCTGCAGTTCTGCCTCCACAAGAAGCTCCGCATTCCCCCGAACTACGGTCAGAGGTGTTTTGATATCATGGGTAAGGGCAGAAAGCTGCTGTTTTTTCAACTGTTCAGTATCCCACTGGGTTTTCAGAGAGACCTTCAGAGCCTCTTTCATTTTTTCCAGGGAAGCCATAACCTCGTCCACCTCCCGGATCTCAGAGGTCTCAGCAGCAAATTCCAGATCATTTTCAGAAATACGCGCTGTTGCCTCAGTAAGGCAGGCAAGCTGTTTTTTCAGCTTTCTGCCAAATTTCCCGGACAGGTAACATCCGTTTAACACAGTAAGAGTAATAAAAACTCCCAGCGTCAGAATCATATTAAAGGTTTCCGGCGAAGGAAGAATCTCATTCAGTTTTTCTTTTGCATAGCGCATGGCAACAAAATACTTGATAATACAGATTTCACCGTTATTTTTTTCCACAAAAAAATAATATCCTTTTTCCTGAGGGTATATAGTATCTGTTTTATATTTTTTCCAGGCGTCCTTCTGCACCTCTTCATCAAAGGTTCCGTAAAGAAAGCTGCCCTCCCGGTCAAACACACCGTAAAGACTGCCCGAAGGAATCATTTCCTCTTCTGTAATATCCGCTTCCTGAAGCGTTTCCTTTGTATTTATCAGCTGCTGCTCCGCGTAATTTGCCGGAAGAAAAGGACCGGACGGAATCAGGATCAAAAAAAACATTACCGCGCCGGAGATCAGCGCCGCAAAAAAAGTTCCTGTCACAAACATAAAAATATAACGGCCAAACAGTCCTGCAAGCGAAATCTTCTTTTTTCTTATTTCCATTTATATCCGATCCCCCACACAGTCTCTACCGGCGATACCCCATACTTCTGAAGCTTTGCCCGGATATTTTTTATATGCTCGGTAATGGCAGAGCTGTCCCCCTCTCCGTCGTACCCAAATACATGCTCGTAAATCCTTTCCTTGGAAAAGACCTGTCCCCGATTCAGAGCAAGATATTCACAGATGGCATACTCGCTTTTTGTAAAAGGAATCTCCGCTCCCTGAAAAAACACCTGTCTGGAATTCAGGGAAAAAGACAGCTCTCCCAGAGTTATCACATGCTTTCTTTCTCTGTTTTCTCTCCTTAGGTGGGCGGCAACCCTTGCTCTCAGCTCTCCCAGGCCAAAAGGCTTTGTAATATAATCATCTCCGCCGATTCCAAGACCGGTCATAAGATCGGCCTCGTCTGTTTTTGCTGTCACAAAAAGGATAGGACAATCTACCTGGTCACGGATTCTCCGGCACAAACTGAAACCGTCTATCCCCGGCATCATCACATCCAGAAGAATCAACTGATAATCATTCAGGCGCCGAAAATCCAGTTTTTCCGGATCGTCCAGAGTATCTGTCTGATATCCTTCTTTTTCCAGGGCTTTACGTATCACGTTCAAAATCCCTCTGTCATCATCAACTACCAGAATCCGCGTCATTTTTTCCTCCTCCTATTCGGAAACCTCTCTTCCCTCATAAAAATGAAACCATATAAAGATTATGACACAAAGAACCGTTCCCAGCAAGATACAGGTCAGAATATCTCTCAGATCTGTATTGGCAGCTCCCAGAGCCGCTCTTCTATTAAATTTTTCCGCAAGATACAAAGAAGTTCCCCGGGAACTCCAGGAACAGGGGAAATACTGCCATTTTCCCTGTCCAAGTCCTGTCAGAAACAAAGCGGAGATCAGAAGCTGCCCTATGGAAACAGCAATAGACACTGTTTTTGAAAAACAGAGATTCAGAAACAGATGCTCCAGATAAAGAGGCAGACTTCCAAGCCAGAGAAACACTCCTGCTTTCAAAAAAATAGAAAACGGGATCTCCATATCACCCAATATCGTTCTGTTTCCCACTCCATAGAGTATCACAGAGCCCATTACTGCCAGGAAAGCCAGAATTTCAAGGCTCATCCATTTTGCCAGAAAAATGCTTTCTCTTTTTCCCGTAGTCATAAGAAATCCCTGCAGATGACCGGATAACTCCAGCTCTATGTTTCCGGCGCAGATCACAGATGCCAGTACCGGAAAAACAACTCCCACTGCCTGCACAAAAACGGAAAACTGAAGCTGTGCGCTGATTCTTGTCCATGCCAGAAAAAGAACGCCGGCAGCCACAGGAACAATCACATGAAGGGGAAACAAAAAGGTGTGGCGCATTTTATAAAACTCTGCTTTTAGCTGTCTCATTATTTTTCCACCTGCCTTTGAAACCATTTTCGTGTAAAATACCAGAGCGCAGCAAACCACAAAAGAGAGACCACAACTCCAACCGCAGCAGCCGGTATGCTCATAAGCTGAGGCGTATATGTCATCTGTCCCGGCTGTGCCGGCAAGCCGTTAGGCAGAGTCTTTAAAACAGGACACATCACTCTTGGAGTGATCCCATAAGGAATAAGGAAAAATAATTTTTCCAGAGCCATAAGAGGACCGGCTACCTGGCTTAGTCCCACACTTATGATCACCATAACCAGCACTCCTGTTTTCTGCACCAGAAACAGACAGAAGGGAAGCTGCCACAAAGAAGTCAGCCAGATCAGTATTGCCGCAAGAATCTGAGCCGGTACGGACGGGGCATTAAAAAAGGTCATATGAAGTCCTCTTTCCATAATGACAGAACCTGCAAGAACAAAAACCGTCAGAAACAAAGTGGCAAGTCCGCTTACCATAACCGATAACAGCACCTTTGCATCCCAGATCCTTCCCATATCTGCCGGAAGCACCCAGATTGTACGGTTTTGCTTTTTATGATCCTTTCCTCCAATCTGAGAGCAGGCCACTGCCAGAAATCCCGGCATCATCAACATGTACCACCAGTTATATCCGTCCATGGCAAAATAATTATGAGTCAGCTGGGCAGACAGAAAAGCGCTTACCGCAGGCATCAATATCATCAGCCACCAAAGAAACGTATGACGGTATTTCATTTTTTCTGCTTTAAGATATGTATTCATTTATCTCGCCCCTCTCTCTACTGCCACAATTTTCATAAAAAGCTGTTCCAGATCCTGACTTTCATCCACAATTCCCTCATATCCCAGTTTTCCATTTGCTATAATTCCTATATAATCTGCAGTCTGCTGAATCTCACTTAAAATATGGCTGGATACCAGAACCGTGATCCCCTGATCGGGAAAGCTCCGGATCAGATGGCGCAGTTCCTGGATACCCAGAGGATCCAGACCGTTTACCGGTTCATCCAGAACCAGAAGCTTTGGATGTCCCAGAAGAGCAATGGCAATTCCCAGCCTCTGCTTCATTCCCAGAGAAAATTTCCCAGCGGGCTTTTTTCCTGTGTCAGTCAGATCTGCAATCTCCAGCACTTCCCTCATCCGTGCTTCTGTTTCCCCCAGGATCAAAGCCCGTACCTTTAGGTTTTCCCAGGCAGAAAGATTTTCGTAAACAGGCGGAGTTTCAATCAGGCCTCCGATATCCTTCAGATCCTTTCTGCTCCAGGGATGCCCCTGAAAAATAATCTGTCCGGAGTCCGGCCGCAAAAGCCCTGTTATCATTTTTAACAAAGTGGATTTTCCTGCTCCGTTCGGCCCCAGAAGCCCGTATACACAGTTTTCCGGTATAGACAGAGAAATATTTTTTAAAACCTGCTGCTTTTTGAAAGACTTTTCAAGATTTTTGATCTCAATGATATTCTGACTCATCTTTTCCCTCCTGTAAGTAAGATATGTTTAAGAATCCCGGGAATTTTCGGTCTGACGTTACCCGTTGTTCTTATTGTACCTACAGGATAAAAGACAATTATAAGGAATTTATAAGGAAATATACTTTTGAAGAAATTTAACAACAAAAATTTCGCTCTGCTCCTGACGAGCCATAAAAAGGGGGG
>NZ_HF999079.1:36968-45868 GCF_000433815.1 Blautia sp. CAG:257 | reverse complement strand
CCAGATTGTGGCTCTGGAGGCCCAGGGTTCGAATCCCTGTATCCACCCTTTCGCCTTTGGGCTATCGCCAAGCGGTAAGGCACAGCACTTTGACTGCTGCATTCGTTGGTTCGAATCCAACTAGCCCAGTCTGTTATGGGGTATTAGCTCAGTCGGTAGAGCACTTGACTTTTAATCAAGTTGTCCGGGGTTCGAATCCCCGATGCCTCACTTGCATCTGTAGAGATACAGATGCTTTTTTCTTATCATATAGGTTATCATCATTTTATTAAAATGAATGATATAAATATTGCGCGGGCATGGCGGAATTGGCAGACGCGCCAGATTTAGGTTCTGGTGTCTACGACGTGCAGGTTCAAGTCCTGTTGCCCGCATAAAAGCGCCTGATTCCAGGCGTTTTTTGTTAATTATTTTTGGAAATAATAAAATAGTGCATCATGGAGTATGCTCTGTGCAAGGATCAGAAAAAGGAGATGACTGGTGATGAACACACCATTTGGTAAAATTCTCGAGAAGAATATTTTCAAAAAAGTTTTTTCTGCTGTTATCTTATTAAGTTCAGTTGTCGGTGCGGTTATGAACAGCTATGCAGTCTGGACCCTGGGAGTCAGTACAGGGGTTTCCTGCATAATTGGCATAATTTATATAGTGATGGGGATTTCAGCTCTCATGCAGAATCAGATCATGGAAAAGTGGAGAAATAAGAAGCTTGAAATGCTCATGGGTATATATAGCTGCTTTTTTATATATGATTTTATGATTCTGCTTTTATGGTGGATTTTTTCTGCCCTGTTTATGGTTTCTGGAAAAGCGCAGGCCATGGGGGTATTTGTTCTGGATATTTTGGCCGTTATAATTGTGGCGCTTGGATATCTTCATGCAAAAAAGATAAAATATACTGCTTATTCCATTCCTTTGGGATTGAGGGGAAATACCTGTCGGATTGCCATGATGAGTGACATTCATCTGGGTGTGTTTGTAGGAGAGAAGCATATTCAGAATATTGTGGATAAAGTGAACCGGCTGGAACCTGATCTGGTAGTTATATGCGGAGATATTATTGATGTAAATAATCACATTCTTGAGGATGATGAGGTTCTTGGCAGAATCAGCTCCCTGTTTTGTAAAATAAAGGCAAAAAAAGGCGTGTTTGTCGTACTGGGAAATCATGATCCAAAGGCAGATAATAAGAAATTTGCTGATTTTTTACGGGCTTCAAACATTCAGCTTCTGCATAATCAGGTGATTCAACTGGAAGATTTCTGCCTGGCAGGAAGAACCGATGCAAGTAATAATTGCAGAAGCTCAATGGAAAGTCTGGCAAAAGAAATAAATTCGAGCTTACCGGTTATAGTTTTAGATCATAATCCCAGTGGTATTCCTGAAGCCGTTGAATTTGGGGCAGACCTGGTTCTCAGCGGTCATACCCATAAGGGACAGTTTTTTCCGGTAACATATTTTACAAAGCTGGCAAATGGAAAACATTATTTTTATGGACATGAACAGTTTGGAAAAACGCATGCCATTATTTCTTCAGGAGCAGGCTTTTTTCAGCTTCCGGTGAGAATCGGAACAAGTAATGAAATTGCAGATATTCATATTTCATAATAAAGAAATATTGATGATTCAAAAAGTATGGAATTTATTTTATGAGTAAATTTGAAAAAGTGCATAAAATTATCACGAATTTGTTTTTATTTAATGCACATATAGAGCTTAATATTTCTTTTCTGTGCGTATATTATGGATTCTATTGTGCAAAATTCGATATTTGCTCATTTATAGTTATATATCAGAGATCAGGGCGGTATTCACAGGAGTACCGCCCTGTAATTTTTTCAGAAAAATATAAAAATATATTGACTTTTTTCAGAAGAGAGAGTATATAATAAATTATAAGTAGTAAGTAATAAGAAATATGAAGTGAGAGAGGTGAAGGATATGTTTAAAAAAGCTTTTTGGATTCCTTATGAGGACAGCGCAGAATATCCTACTATGGTAAAAGCCATGCAGGCAATATCAGAGTACTGTGAAAAGAACGGAGATTCCTGTACCTTTACCGGTGATGATGAGGTAGAGATCAATGGAAAAGTTTATGAGATCTGCCGGGGCTATGAAAATGGGAGCCGGGGTAACTACGGCATCAAATGTAAGGAAAAATAAAGGAGAAAATATGGAAGATTACACACTTGTACAGCAGTTTCTTCTTATAGGACTGGATGGAACGGACAGCAGACATAAATCGGTTGCCAAAAGTGCTGTTCTTCGCGCAGCTGCCGCAGGAAAACGGGCAGAGAGACTTCTTGCCTCCGGTGACTGTCAAAGCCCGGGTTTTGCGGACAAACTGGAAAAAGAAATGAAAACCGTAAAATCCCTGAAAACAGAAGCTTTGAATAAGGAGGCCGGAGAGGATATAGGGCTTCTGATATCCCGGGGAGCGCTGGACGAGGTTCCGGATCTTCTGGGCTGTGATATGTATTACGATACTGCAGGCGTGGATCTGATGGTGTACAGAAGTGATCAGGATATTTACCAAAAGGTGACAGAAGCCCTTCGGGCAGAACTTCTGGAAGAAGGAGAGCTGACCGATGATGGGATTCTGCTTCTGTGGATGATCCGTGAAAGTGGATTTATCCATGAGATCTTTTCGGCAAAAGAACAGGAAGAAATATCTCAGAAAATGGTGCGTATGGCAGCATCCGGTCAGTGGACAGGTGTGTTGTGGAAGCAGGAATTTCATAAAGCCTTTGAAAGTCTGGGGACAGCCTTTTTAAGGAAAAAGAAAAAACTTTTTCAGAATCCTTATATGCAGGGGGTAAATCTTACTTTTCCGTTTCTGGAAAGGCGTCAGGCTGTGTTTGTTGATTTTGTTATTTTTGGAACTACAGTCAGTGACCGCAGAACGGCAATGATGAGTTTTTTATGCGAACACGGGCATTTTGTGGAAGAAGTAAAGAATGGAACAGAAACTCTTTTAAAAATTGACAACATATTTTACCGCATTGTCCCCAAAACTGTTTCATGCCAGGGAATTCCTGTTCAGGGAGCGCTGCTTTCTCCTGTATACCGGTGAAGGGGGGCATATGAAATATGTCCAGACGGAGAACAATGGAAGCGATTCTTGCTTCAGACTATGTTTCCATAGGGGAGCTGGCGCGTCTGACCGGGTGCCGTTACAGTACCCTGAAGCATTATACTGAGGAGGGAATGCTGCCTTTTGAGCAGGAAGAAGAAAACCTGACAAGAAGGTACCGGAGAGAACAGAGCGTACAGCTTGTGGAATGGATACGGCAGCAGAGAAAAGACGGAAGGTCTGTTCCGGAAATCAAAGAGCTTCTTGCAGAAAATCAGCGCACCTGCTCAGAGCAGGAATAAGAATATTGCGGGACAAGCAACTGCCGGACATAAAAGTATGGGGACAAAAGTAAGACTGACTTTTGTCCCCGTTGTGGTATCAGAGGTAACGGATTTCGGCAGAGAGACCTCCGTCCTCGTCTGCTTCTACAACAGCATAGCTTGGCTTATGTCCGTTTTGTCTTGGAAAAGTAAGACTTCCCGGATTTAATACCATGATGCCGTCCTCTTCGTCAATAACTGGTTTATGTGTGTGACCGAAGAACACACAGTCACAGTTTCTGGATCTGGCCTCATCAATCAGACGGGAAAGATCCATAGAAACGCCGTAAAAATGTCCGTGGGTTACAAGGATCCGGTGTTTGAATACAGTAATTTCATCCTCTTTTGGAAGGTCGGAGAAGAAATCATTGTTTCCGGCAATAATTGTACAGGGACATTCGGCAAGGGCTTCAATGTAGAACTCGCGCCCTTCCACGTCTCCGCAGTGGAACAGCATATCAAAAGGCTGCTCTCTCAGAACCGCAGCTTCCAGATTGGCGTCTCTTCCATGAGTGTCACTGACAATAAGGAGTTTCATTGAAGCTCGTCCCTGATAGCCCTCAGAGCCTTCCCTCTGTGGCTGATTTTATTTTTTTCCTCCATGGAAAGCTCCGCAGAAGAACATCCGTATTCCGGAAGATAAAAAATGGGGTCATAGCCGAATCCGTTTTCGCCTTTTTCCTCGTAGCCGATCCTGCCTTCCATAGCTGCCCTGACTGTCCGAACAGTCCCGTCCGGGAAAGCGGCTGCAATGGCGCATACAAAGCGGGCAGTTCTCTTTTCATCAGGAACTCCGTTCAGGCGCTCAATAAGATTTGCATTTTTAATATGATAAGAAGTATCTTCACCCATGTAGCGGGCAGAATAGATACCCGGTTCTTTATTCAGGTAATCGATTTCCAGACCGGAGTCATCAGCAAGTACGATCTCTCCGGTAAGGTCACGGATAGCCGTTGCCTTGATGACTGCATTTTCTTCAAAAGAACTTCCGTTTTCTTCAATATCAGCTGTGATTCCGGCATCCTTCAGGGAAAGAAGCCGGATATCCAGATCACCGAGAATTTCGCGGATCTCCTTCATTTTTCCTTCATTGCCGGTGGCAAAAATTACTTTTTTCATTTGTTTGCATTCCTCCTTGGCGGTTTTGGCCCCAGAAACTGATAGTAGTAGGTTTTTAACATTCCATTGTATATTTTGCGGTTCTTGTCCGCTTTTTTCCCAATATCATTTTCAGCTCTGTCATAGGACGTGATCAGGTACATGGACCATTTATCCAGACGGTTGAAGCTTTCTCCGATTTCCCGGTAAAGCTGCGGAAGAGCCGCTTTTTCTTCCAGACGCTCTCCATATGGAGGATTTGTGATCAGGAAGCCGTATGGTTTTGGGTGACTGAGATCCTTAACTGCTCTCTGCTGAAAATGGATCAGCTTGTCCACGCCTGCCATTTTTGCATTGGAACGGGCTGCCTTCAGCGCTTCTGCGTCAATATCATAGCCCTGGATATCCGTTTCAATATGAAGGTTGATCCGGTCGTTTGCTTCTTCTATGGCGTCATACCAGCATTTTCGAGGAACAATATGCTTCCAGTCCTCAGAAAGGAAGGAGCGGTTCATGCCGGGAGCCATATCAGCGGCGATCATGGCTGCCTCAATAGGAAAGGTTCCGCTTCCGCAGAAAGGATCTACAAGGATCCGGTCTTTATTCCATGGGGTAAGCATAATAAGGGCTGATGCCAGTGTTTCAGTGATCGGAGCTTTTACAGTCATCTGACGGTAGCCGCGTTTATGGAGGGATACTCCTGAGGTATCAATGCCCACAGTGGCCACATCCTTCATAAAGGATACACGGATGGGAAAGCTTGCGCCGTCTTCCGGAAACCAGGAAATACCGTAAACGCCTTTCAGACGCTCTACAATTGCTTTTTTCATAATGGACTGGATATCAGAAGGGCTGAAAAGCGCGCTCTTTACGGAGTTGGCCTTGGCGACCCAGAATTTTCCATCCTGAGGAATGTAGTTTTCCCAGGGAATTGCCTTTGTTTTTTCAAAAAGCTCGTCAAAGGTCACTGCTTTAAATTCTCCTGCTTTCAGAAGAATACGTTCTGTGGTGCGGAGAAATACATTTGCCTGTGCGATTCCCGCAGCGTCAGCCAGAAAAGTTACTTTTCCATCTTCCACTTTGCTGATCTCATAGCCGAGATCAAGAATTTCCCGTTTCAGGACAGCCTCCATTCCAAAATGACAGGGAGCGATCAGTTCCATATATTTCATGGCAGCCTCATTTCTCTGACAGTGTTTCCGTCAAAATCTTTAATAGTAAATATACTGTTTTCCAGAACTGCGTAGGTTGCAGGATTTCCCTCCTTGGGAATGGAAACAGAGCCTGGATTTAAAAGGATATATCCATCCATCTGCTGAGCCTTTAACACATGAGTATGTCCGTGGATCAGAATGTCTCCTTCCTGGAGAGGGGGAAGATTGTCCTGGTTATAAATATGTCCGTGAGTAGCGTAAAAGGTTCTTCCGTCTACAGAAAGAATACAGTAGTCAGCCATTACCGGAAATTCCAGAACCATCTGGTCAACCTCGGCCTCGCAGTTTCCGCGGACAGCGTAAATTTTGTTTTTATGTTCATTGAGAAGAGCAATGACTTCTTTGGGAGCATATTCTCTTGGAAGATCATTTCTGGGTCCGTGATAGAGCAGATCGCCCAGAAGAACCAGACGTTCTGCCTGCTCTTCACGGAACGCATCCAAAAGCTTCCGGCAGTAATATGCGGAGCCATGTATATCTGATGCAAATAAGTATTTCATTCAGGTATTCTCCTTATAATAGGTGTTTTGTATAAAATCCGTTCTGTTTTTACAGAACAGGATTTTTCTCTTTTACATTATCACGGTTATCCGGAAATTACAAGATTTCTTCCTCGATAAGCTTCAAAACCGCCGATCACAGACCGGGTTTTGTACCCTTTTTTTACAAAAAGTCTGGCGGCGGCCATACTTGAGCCGCCCCGCTGGCAGTAAAAGATCAGAAGCTTTTCCCGGGGAAGCTCCCGGCACTGTTCAATCTGGCTGTAAGGATAGTTTACCGCGCCGCGGATATGACTTTTCTGATAAAGGGCCGCATCGCGGACGTCTATGATGAGAGCGTCGGAACGGTCTGCATAATAATCCAGCATTTTGGCGGAAATGGTTTCAATGGGAAACATTTGAGCTTTCCTTTTTTATTTATCATATGCAGAAAAGAGGACGGAGAAACAGATCGGAAGACAGGACAGGACGGATGCGGCATCTGCCTGCATCCGCCCTGTCCATACGATTCTGTAAGAAGGGAGAAACGTTTGTTTTTTGCTGATTTTTTTCTTTAGTATCTGTCAGAGTAATTGTTCTGTTCTCTGTCGTAAGCGTTTGTAGTTTTGTTTTTAGAGCTGTTTCTGGAAGCGCTTTTGGAACTGTTTTTTCCGCAGTTCTGTGCGCTTTTATCAGAAGCTTTGTCTGTGTTGCTGTTCATGTTTTTGTTTTCTGTTTCATAATTTTTTGTCATTTTCATTTTCCTCCTGGTGTAATGTGTTGAATAGCTGCTGTTTACTATCCCGCAGGGTATTTTGGTATCTGTGCCAAAACCCTGAGACATACAGGGCAAAATGCTTCCTGTCACCTAAGGCGATTTGGAATGCATTTTGTCAACTTGCTTATTACACTGTCTATTATGTCAAAAAGTTGTAATAATATTCATGAAATCATATTGCTTTTTTTTCCAGTTTATATTATAATCTAATCTGTAAAAAGAATTTACCCTTCAAAAATTTTTTTTACATAACCCCTTATTTAATTATTTATACTCCCCTCGAAACACCCGGTAGCTCCCCTACCGGGTGTTTCTCTGTAAAAAAGAAAAAGAAGGCCTGGAAAGCCCGGAAAAAGCGGACTGAGGGACTGAAAAAAGAAATTGTGCAGGACAGACATTTCGTTTAAAAATGCTGTCAAACACAAATACAACAGAAGTTATGTGGGAATGTGAGCAGGATTTTTGTAAAGGGTTGTAGTTTCAATAGCAGGAAGGAGACTATGTGTATGAAAAAGATGAAAAATGTAACTGCAGTAGTTTTGACCTGTGTTCTGGCACTGGGAAACGGGGAGATCCTGTGGGCGGCAGAAAACAGGGCGGAGGCTCAGCAGCAGAAGGAGGAAGACGCCGGAAGTATCGTATCCCGGCTGACCGGACTTCCCTATATTGGCGGACAGCGCCTGGAGACGCCGCTGGTCATGCAGGATGAGATAATGAAACTTCAGAATGTTCAGGAGGAAGGAATTCTCGGATGTCTGAAATGGGATTTTGATAATGATAACAGTGATGAAATTCTGGCAGTTACTTATGAGCCAAGTGAAACTTTTGGGCCGGAAAATAAATGTGTCAGGATATCCATGTATGAATTAAATGTGGATACCTGGATGGTTTCCGATATGTTTGAGCTGGGAAAATATGATCTGGAAGGGAGATTTCAGGATCTGGCGGCAATGTCTGATACGAATTCCACTGCCTATGAGGGAAATATTTTTTTGAGAAGGGTAAACGGACAGTATCAGTTCTTTTATGAGTACAGCGCGTCTCCAAAATATCTGGTGACAGGATTTGAGTGGTATTTAAGAGGATATACCTATGACGGATCCGCTTTTTCAGTTATGGAAAGTACTCAGGATATGGAATATGCGGCATCGGGAATGGAACTCGAAGCTTTATTTGCTTTAGATCCAACACCGCTTCAGGGACTGGACTATGGACAGTATACCATTGAAATGATAGAGAGATACCGGGCCCTGGGATTTCAGTCTGAACGAATCGGAATGGAAAATTTTGTCGTTCATTCAACAGTCAGCCAGGATCCCCGCTGTTATTCGATTGTGCGCTTAGTGCGCGGAGACAGTATGGAAGAGGGGCAGTCAGCAGGTCAGTATGTATATGACAGATTAAAATCGGAAAGATATCTGGAGGGCTTCTGGATGGATATTGAAGATCATACCTCGTCCATCCGGGAGATTGTGGATCAGACGCATACAGAAGAGGAAAGCGCTGGTTCAGATACGGTATCTGTGGCAGGTTCCTATGAGGAGTTTTTAAAAACAAACCATGTGGGAGATTATTATGCCATAGTGGATGCCGGAGAAAATCAGGAATCCATATTAGTGGCAGCAACAGGTTTTTCCGAAATGGATGAGGACATTTATACACCGGAGTTGGGATATGATATTGTTCTTTACGGAAACAACGGAGGAACTGTCCGCCAGATCGGGGAGCCTCTGCATCTGAGCGAGTCCGCAGGTCCATGGTATTTTTGCGAAAATAAGCTTATCTGCAATGGCAGAAGAGGCGGATATTATACGGTGGATATTGTCGGGGATTCCTACACACGAAATTTTCACCAGGAGGGAGACAGTTCTGAATGGGTTTCCCTGTCTCTTCGAAAAAACAGAGGAGGGACAGGCGCACAGACTCAGCCGTCTC
>NZ_HF999079.1:2710-36929 GCF_000433815.1 Blautia sp. CAG:257 | reverse complement strand
TAACGCGGCATCAGGAGAATACATACTGCCAACCAGCAACAGCGAATATCTTACAGAAGAAACACTGAGGGGCAAGGCTCTTACAAAAGAACAGCTGGGGCTGGCGAGAAATGAAATTTTTGCCAGACATGGAAGGATGTTTGATACGGCAGAAATACAGCAGTATTTTGATTCCAGATCCTGGTATGTTCCAAAGTATGCGCCGGCAGAGTTTGACGCAATGGGAGACGGTATTTTTAACGAATATGAAAAATACAATATGGAGTCAATTAAGGCTCTTGAGGACAAGCTTGGCTGACGGCTCAGCCTGCGGATCTTCCTTTTGTTTACGGCGATCTGGTCAAAATGCTGTGTGAACAGCGGCCAGCCTGTTTCGATGAATATCTCAGCCGGTAATTTTTTGGTGAAAACAGTCCGGGAAGATGTTATAATGAAAAATGATTCTAACTGTTCGCAGGTTACTGGGAATGGCGTGAGAAATAATAAATGATTTCAACCCGGAATCAGTTTATTGATGAAAGGAAAAAAGGAGAACAGCAATGGATGTTCGTGAATTTCAGGAAAAACTTAAAAAAATGCAGGAACTGGCCAAAGAGCAGGGCGGAAGTCTCAGGGCAGAGCAGATCAGAGAAGAATTCTCAGGAAGTGATCTGAACAGCAGTCAGCTTGTGAACGTGCTTAAATATCTTACCGGACAGGGAATCCTGATAGAGGGAATTGAGACAGAGACAGAGGGCTCAGACGCTCAGGAGGAAGTACGCCGGGTTCCTCTGACACAGGAAGAGGAGGCTTATCTGAAAGAATATCTGGAAAGCCTTCCCGGAGAAGAGGACTTTCCGGAAAGCGGGCGGCTTTTTGAAGAACTTAGAAGCGGAAGCGCAGACGCCGTACAGAGCCTTGCTGCCTGCTATATGCGTGCGGCAGCAAGGCTTGCTGTGGAAATGAATACAGAGGATATCTTTATCGGGGATCTGATCCAGGAGGCCAATGTAAGCCTTGTACAGGCTCTTGGCGCTGCCGGAGAGATTCTGCGCAGTGAGGAATGGCTTCTGGAACAGATCCGTGAGGGAATCCGTAAGGCCTGCAAGGAGCAGAGCCAGAGAAAATTTGAGGATGACAGTCTGGTGGCCAGGGTGGAGAAGCTGGAAAGCGCTGTGAGAGAGCTTTCTGAGGATGAAGAAGACGGAGAAAGCGCATTCAGTGTGGGAGAGCTTGCAGTGATCCTGGACATGGATGTAGAGGAAATCCGTGATACGCTCCGGCTTACAGGAGACGACAAGTGATGGGCTATTATGATTTACACGGCATTATTTTTCAGGATGTTTTAGAGTAGAAGAAACATGACGGAATTTCGGAGGCTATACAACATGCTTCAGGTCACTGTCCCGTGAGGCACTTAGGCATGTATATTCCAAAATCCCGGGACATACAGGGCAAAACGCCATCACCAAAGATGGTCCGGGATGCATTTTTACCAGGCTGCTGTGAAAGGCGGCAGCTTTATATGCCTGTGGGCAGCAGGTTGTAATCAGGTGTCATTTATGGTAGAATAATCGGAACGGGAGGTGTTTTTATGCAAATCAGAGAATCGGCGGAGGATTATCTGGAAGCGATTTTAAGGCTGTCCCAAAAGGGCGGAGGAGTAAGATCTGTGGACATTGCCACAATGCTGTCAGTGTCAAAGCCAAGCGTAAGTCACGCTATGAAGCTTCTCAGAGAAGACGGTTACATTGCTATGGACCGTTATGGAACCGTGACTCTTCTGGACAAAGGCGCAGAGATTGCCAACAGAATCTATGAACGTCATACAGTTCTCACAACAATGCTGGAGAGCCTGGGAGTTCCTTCAGAGATCGCCAGAGCTGACGCATGTAAAATGGAGCATGATATCAGTGATGAGAGCTTTGCAAGAATTAAAGAACGTCTGATCGAGAATGGTCAGCTGGATTAAATAAAACATCCGGAGCAGTTTCAAAAGGAACCGTTTCGGATGTTTTATGTTAATCATACAGATTTTAAATGTTAAAGAAAAAAGTAATCAGGATGGGCACAAAAAAGGAACAGAGAATTCCATTAAGAACAGCCAGAACCACAGTTTCCTCATTTGTGTATTTCAAAAGTACAGGAAGGGTGGTATCCTCGCTGGTGGCTGCGGCCGGTGCGATACAGGTGTAATTATTGAGCCTGGAGGCAATAATGGGAATCAGGAAAAAAGAGAAAAATTCTCTCATAAGATTGCTCATAAAGGCAATACTTCCCAGTTCCGCGCCTCCCAGACGGCTGATGGTAACTCCTGCAAGACTGTACCATCCCATTCCGCTTGCCACAGCAGCGCCTTCTGCCGGAGAAATACCCAGGATCACGGCGCAGATCAGCCCTCCGATGATAGAGCCCACAGTAATGCCCAGGGGGATAATAAGGATCTTCAGATGATACTGACGTATTTTTTTAAGGATGCCGTTGTGCATTCCGATGCTGATTCCAACAGAAAACATCAGTATGTATAAAACCATATCTGAGTGCCGGCTTAAAAAGCTGACAGGCGCGGGATCAAAACCGGACAGACCACAGAAAAGTCCCAGTACCAGGGCCAGCAGTGTAAATAAAACGATCATTTGTCTTCTCCTTCTGAATCTGAGTGTTTGTTTTCCATAAAGCGTTTTGTCAGTATGTAGACAAGAATAATGGAAACCAGAGTGGGGATCAGAAAGAACAGGAAGCTTTTCAGTCCCAGAGAGGACAGTTCACTGAGAAAGTTTTCTTTTTGGCCAAGCATAACCCCCATGGAAAAAATAAGAAGAAGGGTGCAGAGCATGGCAAGACGTTCATTCCATTTTTTAATTCTTCCTGTCATGAGAAAACGTCCGATCAGGATTCCTGCACCCATGACAATAAAAATTTTCATAACAGTTTCTCCTTTTAGGTCATATAAAAGACATTATATCATTTGCAGAATTCCTTTACAATGGGGAGTTTACGCAAAAAAACAGCACAGGCTTATGATAAATATTCAAAGCCTGTGCTGTTGTCATCCTGATGTCATATTCTGACTGGGATTTTATGTGCCGCAGCGAAAGAAGCAGTTATCTGAACTGTGTCTGAGGCATATTCTGTGTTTTGTACGGTACCCGGTGGTTCTTTTATAAGAACACATATTTCAGGATAAAGAGAACCGTAAGAACATACATCAGTACGCTGATCTTCTTTTCCTTTGCTTTTCCGCTTATAAGATTGATCACAACGTAAGAGATAACGCCCATTGCGATACCTTCGGAAATACTGTACATAAACGGCATTGCAATGATCGCAATAAAGCATGGGATCGCTTCCGTGTAATCATTAAAATCAATTTTGGTAATGGATGTGAGCATCAAAAATCCTACCACGATCAGAGCCGGAGCCGTTGCAAAGGACGGAATAGCCAGGAAGATCGGCGACAGGAACAGAGACAGTCCAAACAGGATGGCTGCCACAATGGCAGTCAGACCGGTGCGTCCGCCTTCCGCTACACCGGAAGCGCTTTCTACAAAAGTAGTAACAGTAGAAGTACCGCAAACTGCGCCTACAGATGTTCCCACTGCATCAGAGAGAAGAGCGCCCTTAATCTTCGGAAGTTTGCCGTCTTTGTCAAGCATATCGGCTTTGGAAGCCACACCAATGAGGGTTCCAAGAGTATCAAACATATCTACAAACAGGAATGCAAACATGATGACAACAAAGTCAAGACTGAACACAATGGAAAAGTCCATTTTCATAAAGGTCGGCGCCATGCTGGGAACGCTGATTCCGTTGGAGAAATCAGGGAGAAGGCTGAAGAAGCCAAGCTCCGGATTTGGTACATACAGTCCAACGAACTGACAGATGATTCCAAGTCCCCAGGTGATGAGAATACCCCACAGGATACTTCCCTTAATATTTTTTACCAGAAGGATGGCTGTAACTAAAATACCGATAAGAGCCAGTAAAACAGTGATTCCCATGCTGTTAAAGGTTCCGTCTTTTACAGCGCTTTTAAAGGAAAATACACTTACCAGAGTAGAGTCGTTGTTTACAACGATTTTTGCATTCTGCAGACCGATAAATGCAATAAACAAACCGATTCCCACGGAAACCGCATGTTTCAGGTTCATGGGAATGGAGTTGAAGATTGCCTCACGTACATTGGTCAGAGACAGAAGGATAAAGATCAGACCTTCTACAAATACTGCGGCCAGAGCTTGCTGCCAGCTGTAACCCATACCAAGGACAACGGTGTACGCGAAATATGCGTTTAATCCCATGCCCGGCGCCAGAACAAACGGGTAATTGGACAACAGTGCCATAAGGCAGGTTGCAATAAACGCAGACAGCGCAGTTGCTGTAAACACAGCGCCTCTGTCCATTCCGGAGGCCTCCAGAATGTTAGGGTTTACTGCCAGAATGTACGCCATTGTCATAAATGTGGTGACGCCGGCAATGACCTCGGTCCGTACATCTGTTTTGTTTTCCTTCAGGTGAAAGAGTTTTTCGAGTTTCATAATGCTACCCCCTTTTTATTAAAATATTGCTAAAATATTTCCGTACCGGAAACATATTTGCCAGTAACACAGCGGGCGTCAGCCAGATAAGTAAGCCGCTCCAGACGTTCCCGTACTGTCAGAGACTGCGGATGCGGGAAATACGTGTCGTCAAGGATAACGGCGTCAAATTCATAACCCTCAAGAAAACTTCCGGTTTTGCCGAAGAATTCTCCGCCTCCCATTGTCCCCATATAAAATGCTTCTTCAAAGGTAAGAGGCTTCCTGTTGCTATCTATATACCTCCAGTGAAGCTTTGATACCTGAATTGAATCAGCAACAGCTCTCAGCATGGAAAGAGAATGACCTCCTGCAATATCGGTACCAAGTCCGGTATGAATGCCCTGTTCAAGATAAAGCTTTACAGGGGCAATGCCTGATGAAAGGTTGGTGTTGGACTGAGGACAGTGCGCAACGTATACGCCCTGTTCTTTCATAAGCTGTATTTCCTCCTCCGGACAGTAAACACAGTGTGCCATAATGGTAGGGCAGTCTTTTCCGCCAAAGAGATCAAACTGCCGGTAAGCATCTCCGTAAAAGCTGCTTTCCGGGCAAAGCTCCTGTACCCAGGAAACCTCGCCGGGATTCTCAGACAGATGAGACTGTACAGGGAGTTTATAGTGTTTCTGGATTTCAGCCAGCTTTTTCATCAGCTCATCTGAGCAGGACGGGATAAATCGCGGTGTCAGAATGGGTTTTACATTCTGATATTTTCCTGTGCAGGAATCAAGCCAGCGGATTGTGTCGGCTGCGGAGATTTCAGCGCTTTTTTCCTGCAGTGTGTCCGGGCCGTTGCGGTCCATATTTACCTTTCCTACAAAGGTCTTCAGTCCGGTTTTTTCCAGAAGCTCCATAAGAATATCCGTTGCTTCCACGTGGAGAGTGCCGAAGATACAGGCTCTTGTGGTTTCACTTTTTTTCAGATCCTCAGCAAAAATGGAGTAGGCCTTCCGGGCATATTCCTGATCGGAATATTTGGATTCCTCAGGAAAGGTCACAGAGTTCAGCCAGTCCAGAAGCTCCAGATCCATTCCCATTCCCCGGAAGCTGTACTGGGGAGCATGAAGATGAAGGTCTGCAAATCCCGGGACGATCAGACTGTCTCCTGCATCTCTTACCGGGATTCCCTGGAATTTTTCCGGGAGGGAGGAAAATACTCCGGCACATTTTCCGTTTTCGCAGACAACATAGGCATGTTCTCCGGAGACAAGAGTGTTTTTGTCTGTGCTGAAGCAGACATTTCCTTTTAGTGCAAAAGAAGAATTCTGTTTCATATGGTTTACCTTCCTTTCTTCTTTGCAGCCAGGGCGGTTTTGAGCAAAAAAATTCCAACTACCTTTTTCGGATACCCTGAATAAGACTTATAGGCAACTATTACGGTAGTTGGTAGAAACGTCCAACCGATTATGGACTTATATAAGCTGCTGCAAATACCTTTATTTATATGCTTTATATTATATATGGAAAAGAATTTTCTGTCAATTAAAAACAAACAATTTAAACTATCGGAAATGCAGAAAATCACAGCTGAAATTTGTGCAAAATGTTTAAGAAGAAAATTAAAGAATTTCTCTGGCAAGAAAAACATATCCGTGATAGAATGTGTCGTATCGGAAATACCGACAGGTCCGGGAAAGCTCCGGACAGGATACATGAGACCAGTCAGAAAAAAGAACCTGGATGGAGGGATATTTTGGAATTTAAAAAAGAAAACATGAAAAACTGTATGTATCTGATTCTTTTTACAGTGCTTTTATATGTGGGTCTGCAGAATCTGGATGTTGTACTTGATTTTCTGATGAGGATTATCGGCCTGTTTTTTCCGTTTATAGCAGGCGGCGGAATTGCATTTGTATTAAACGTTCCCATGCAGTTTATTGAAAGAAACATATTCGGCAGAGGAAAACGGAAGGATTCAAAGATCGTCCGTAAGATTGCCAGACCGGTAAGCCTGGTGCTTGCCATACTGATAGCTGTTTTTGTGATCTTTATTGTTGGAAACGTAGTGATCCCTGAACTGGGCCGGACAGCAATGAGTCTGGGAAGAAACATTGAGTGGGGAATCACAAATATTACGGTATGGATCGATGAGAATTTCAAACAGGATTCTGCTATTTCCGAGTGGGCGAACTCCCTTGAGATAGAGCCTCAGAAAATGCTGGATTCTGTTATGACAGGGCTTCAGAGAGGCGTCAACAATATTCTTTCTTCCACAGTGACGGTAACTCTTGGAATTGTAAATACAGCTATGAACTTTGGTATTGGATTTGTTTTTGCCTGTTATGTGCTTCTCCAGAAAGAAAAACTGATGATCCAGACAAAAAAAGCTCTTTATGCGCTGTTTCCGAAAAAAGCGGTAAAATATGTGCTTCATGTATGTTCTCTGGCAAGTGATATTTTTTCCGGATTTGTTACAGGACAGTGCATTGAGGCTGTGATTCTGGGAACCATGTTCTTTGTGACAATGACCATATTCCGGTTCCCGTATGCAATGCTGGTAGGTGTTCTGATTGCATTTACAGCCTTGATTCCTGTTTTTGGTGCGTTTATCGGATGTGCAGTGAGCTTTATCCTGATTTTTCTGATAAGTCCTGTACAGGCGCTGCTGTTTCTGATTTTGTTCTTTGTGCTTCAGCAGATTGAGGGAAATCTGATCTATCCTCATGTTGTTGGAGGCTCCGTGGGACTTCCTTCTGTGTGGGTGCTGATGGCAGTTACCATAGGCGGAAGTCTTATGGGAGTTGTGGGCATGCTGATATTTATCCCGCTGGTGTCAGTGCTTTATGCTCTGTTCCGTGAGTGGATATACAAAAGACTGAAAACCAGAAATATACAGATAAAAGACTGATTTTCTGAATACAAAAAATAAGGACTGCTGTCAGCAGAAGCCTGTGGATATGTTCCGGGGCTTTGCTGTCAGCAGTCTTTTCGTTTTGATTATTTATTGTTTTTGTTCTGTTCCACTTCCAGAAGCTTCATGGCACGAACTTTCAGCGGAAGTCCGAAAAGAGTGATAAAGCCGTCTGCGTCATGGTGATCGTACATGTCTCCTGTGGTAAAGGAAGCAAGAGACTCATTGTAAAGGCTGTATGGAGAAGTAGTTCCTGCTTTGATGATATTTCCTTTGTAAAGCTTCAGTTTTACTTCGCCTGTCACATATTTCTGAGTGGATTCTACAAATGCCTGGATCGCTTCACGAAGAGGGGTGAACCATTTGCCCTCGTAAACAACCTGTGCAAACTGGCTTCCCAGTTTCTTTTTGGCTTCCATAGTATCGCGGTCAAGAGTCAGCTCCTCAAGCTGGTCATGAGCTGCCATAAGGATGGTTCCGCCGGGAGTCTCATAAACGCCGCGGGATTTCATACCTACTACACGGTTTTCCACAATATCAACGATTCCGATTCCGTTTTCTCCGCCCAGACGGTTCAGCTCAGTAATGATCTCAGATACTTTCATTGCTTTGCCGTTCAGAGTTTTCGGAATACCTTCTTCAAAGGTCATGGTGATCTCAGTTTCTTTGTCAGGAGCCATCTGAGGGGTTACGCTTAATACAAGCATGTCGTCATAGTTAGGTGCCTGGGAAGGATCCTCCAGCTCAAGGCCTTCATGGCTGATATGCCATAAGTTACGGTCGCGGCTGTAGCTGTGGCGTGCGTCAAAGGGAAGATTGATTCCGTGTGCCTGACAGTAAGCCAGCTCATCCTCACGGGACTGCATGGTCCATACGTCGGTCATACGCCATGGAGCAATGATCTTGATGTCAGGAGCAAGGGCTTTGATTCCAAGTTCAAAACGGATCTGGTCATTGCCTTTTCCGGTAGCGCCGTGGCAGATAGCCACAGCATTTTCTTTACGTGCGATCTCAACCAGCTTTTTGGCGATTGCCGGACGTGCCATAGAGGTTCCAAGAAGATACTGGTGCTCATATACAGCGCCTGCCTCTACACATGGCATAATATATTCGTCGCAGAATTCATCAACAATATCTTCAATATATAATTTGGAAGCTCCGGAAAGTTTGGCTCTCTCGTCCAGTCCGTCCAGTTCGTTTCCCTGTCCGCAGTTAATGCAGCAGCAGACAACATCGTAATTAAAGGTTTCTTTCAGCCACGGAATCAGCGCTGTGGTATCAAGACCGCCAGAGTATGCCAGAACAACTTTTTCTTTCATAATAGATCCTCCTGTTTATTTATCCTTTAAAATTATTGTTCAATAAGTTTTTTTGCTTTAGCCCGGAAGCTGTACGTTTCCGGGAACAATGGATAATATACAACAAATTTTATAAATATGCAATACCTAAAATGAAAAAAGTTTAAAAAGATTTCCGGGAACACCTAATATAATTATAGGTAACAATCAAAATATATAAAGGAAAACAGAAAAAAACAACAGGTATTGTGAAAAATAATTATTGCATATTATGCACGATAGATGTATAATCTTATCATCATCACAGAAACGGCATAAATATACATCCGGGAAGAAATGCCGGATGAAAAAAGGAGGAGAACCTATTATGATAAAAGCAGGAATTATCGGAGCGACCGGCTATGCGGGAAATGAGCTGGCAAGACTTTTACTGGGACATAAAGAAACAGAAGTGGTATGGTATGGCTCCAGAAGCTATATTGATAAGGAATATGCAGGAATTTATCAGAACTTTTTTAAGCTGGTGGATGCAAAATGCATGGATGATAATATGGAAGCTCTGGCAGACGAAGTGGATGTGATTTTTACGGCAACCCCTCAGGGGCTTTGCGCTTCTCTTGTAAATGAAGGGATTCTTTCCAGGGCGAAGGTGATCGACCTCAGCGCGGATTTTCGTATTAAGGATGTAAAGAAATATGAGGAGTGGTATGGGATCCAGCACAAAGCGCCTCAGTTTATCGAGGAAGCCGTGTACGGGCTCTGTGAGATCAACCGGGAAGATATTAAGAAGGCAAGACTGATCGCCAATCCGGGATGCTATCCTACCTGTTCCACACTTTCCATTTACCCTCTTCTGAAAGAAGGGCTTATTGATCCCTCTACCATTATCATTGATGCAAAATCCGGAACCTCAGGCGCCGGAAGAGGGGCTAAGGTGGATAATCTTTTCTGTGAGGTAAACGAAAATATCAAGGCGTACGGCGTTGCGTCTCACAGACATACGCCGGAGATCGAGGATCAGCTTGGCTATGCCTGCGGTGAAGAGGTGATTCTGAATTTTACCCCTCACCTGATCCCAATGAACAGAGGAATCCTTATTACAGCCTATGCGTCTCTGAAAAAAGAGGTCTCTTATGAGGAAGTGAAGGCAGCTTATGACAAATATTATGAAAAAGAACAGTTTGTCCGGGTACTTGATAAGGACGTATGTCCCCAGACAAAGTGGGTGGAAGGAAGCAACTTTGTGGATGTAAACTTTAAGATTGATCCCCGTACAAACAGGATCATTATGATGGGAGCAATGGATAATCTGGTAAAAGGCGCTGCAGGTCAGGCTGTTCAGAACATGAACCTGATGTTTGGTTTTGATGAGGCAGAGGGACTTCGTCAGATCCCTATGGTACCGTAATACAAAATATAACGATGAGGTACTGCAGATACAGTATGTGACAGAATACGGAGAGACTCTGAAACCCGAAGAACAGAGATTATTCCGAAGCAGGAAAAAGGAGGAGAACACGATTATGAACATCATTACAGGCGGCGTAACAGCGGCAAAAGGATTTCAGGCAGCTTCGGCGGCTGCCGGGATCAAATATCAGGGAAGAACTGATATGGCAATGGTATACAGTGAGGTTCCCTGTAAGGCAGCAGGAACCTTTACCACCAATATCGTTAAGGCGGCTCCGGTAAAATGGGATCAGGATATTGTGTATAATCAGCCGGAGGCTCAGGTGATCATCTGCAACAGCGGGATCGCCAATGCATGTACGGGAAAAGAAGGCTTTGAATGTTGCAGGGAAACTGCTCTGGCAGCAGCAAAAACCCTTAAAGTGGATCCGGACAGCGTACTTGTGGCTTCCACAGGTGTCATCGGAATGCAGCTTCCGGTTCAGAAGCTTGCAGCCGGCGTAGAGGCTATGGCGCCGGAGCTTGACGGAGGCCTGGAAGCAGGAAATCAGGCTGCGAAAGCTATTATGACAACAGACACCGTAGAAAAAGAGGCGGCAGTTCAGGTTGAGATCGGCGGAAAAACAGTGACAGTAGGTGGCATGTGCAAGGGTTCCGGAATGATCCACCCCAATATGTGCACCATGCTTGGATTTGTCACAACAGATGTGAATATTTCCAAAGAGCTTCTCCAGGAGGCTTTAAGTCAGGATGTAAAAGATACTTACAACATGGTTTCTGTAGACGGTGATACTTCAACCAACGACACGGTTCTCCTTCTGGCAAACGGTATGGCAGGGAATCCGGAGATCACAGAAAAAAATGAAGATTATCGGGCTTTCTGCCAGGCCCTTAATTATGTAAATACTCAGCTTGCCAAAAAGATCGCAGGAGACGGCGAAGGTGCCACCGCTCTTTTTGAAGTGAAGATCATCGGGGCAGAAAGTAAAGAGCAGGCAGTTACTTTAAGTAAATCAGTGGTGACTTCCTCACTTACAAAGGCGGCGATTTACGGCCATGATGCCAACTGGGGCCGTATTCTCTGCGCTATGGGATATTCCGGCGCCCAGTTTGATCCGGAAAAGGTGGATCTGTATTTTGAGAGCAGAGCCGGAAAGATTAAGATCATTGAGAATGGTGTTTCCACAGGTTACAGTGAGGAGGAGGCAACTAAAATTCTTTCTGAGGATGCGGTAACAGCCATTGCAGACATTAAAATGGGAGACTGTACGGCAACTGCCTGGGGCTGTGATCTTACTTATGATTATGTGAAGATCAATGCGGACTACCGTTCCTGATCTCGGGAGATGAAACATATAAAGGATAAAGACTTTGACGGATATTCAGATCTGTCAGAGAAATGGCCGGTTATGGATGGCTGTATCACAGTGGCTGGGAAACGGATCAGAAGGAAGAAGAGAAAAAAGGAAATCGAGGAGGAAAAGAAATGGTAAAACAGAAATATCTGGACAAGGCAGAGGTGCTGATCGAGGCGCTTCCTTATATCCAGCGTTTTAATCGGAAAATTGTGGTGATCAAATACGGCGGAAGCGCCATGTTGGATCAGGAGCTGAAAGCAAACGTAATTAAAGACGCGGTTCTTTTGAAGCTGGTAGGATTTAAGCCGATCATTGTACATGGCGGCGGCAAGGAGATCAGCCGCTGGGTAAATAAAGTGGGAATGGAGCCAAGATTTGTAAACGGACTTCGTGTGACAGACAAAGATACCATGGAAATCGCAGAAATGGTTCTTGCAAAAGTAAATAAAGAGCTGGTTACGCTTGTAGAATCTCTGGGAGTGGAGGCTGTTGGAATCAGCGGCAAGGACGGAGGACTTCTGAAGTGTACAAAGAAGCTGTCAAATGGCGAGGACATTGGATATGTAGGCGAGATCCAGCAGGTAAACCCGAGGATTCTCCATGAGCTTCTGGAGCAGGATTTCCTGCCGATCATTTTTCCGGTGGGATATGATGACAATTATGATTCCTATAATATTAACGCAGATGACGCAGCCTGCGCCATTGCCGAGGCTGTCCATGCGGAAAAGCTTGCTTTTCTTTCTGATATTGAGGGAGTTTACAAGGATCAGAATGATCCGGAAAGTCTGATTTCCGAGCTGCATATTCACGAGGCGGAAAAGCTGATCTCAGACGGCTATGTAGGCGGAGGAATGATCCCCAAGCTGAAAAACTGCATTGACGCCATTGAACACGGAGTAAACCGGGTGCATATTCTGGACGGCAGGATTCCTCACAGCCTTCTTCTGGAGATCTTTACAAATAAAGGAATCGGAACAGCTATTTTAAGAGAGGACGGCGAAAAATATTATGATGAGCATGCATGAACAGATGGAGCAGGCAGAAAAAAGTATTCTTCATACCTATAACCGATTTCCGGTTATGTTTGACCACGGGGAAGGCTGCCGGCTTTATGATACAGACGGAAAAAAATATCTTGATTTTGCAGCAGGGATCGCAGTAAACGCTCTGGGATATCATTATCCCGGCTATGATGAGGCGCTGAAAGCGCAGATCGACAAACTGCTTCATATTTCAAACCTTTATTATAATGAGCCTATGAGCGAGGCAGGAGAAAAGCTTGTAAAAGCCAGCGGCATGAGCAGGGCGTTTTTTACAAACAGCGGTACAGAATCCATAGAGGGAGCGCTGAAGGCTGCCCGGAAATACTCCTGCACGAAGTATAACGGGGAGAGATATGAGATCATTGCCATGAACCATTCCTTCCACGGAAGGAGCATGGGAGCTCTTTCTGTTACCGGGACCGCTCATTACCGGGAACCCTTTGAGCCACTGATCGGCGGCGTGAAATTTGCGGATTTTAATGATCTGGAAAGTGTAAAATCCCAGATCACAGACAAAACCTGCGCCATTCTCACAGAGGTGGTTCAGGGGGAAGGCGGAATTTATCCGGCAGATCCGGGATTTTTGCAGGGGTTGAGAGCTCTTTGCGATGAAAAAGACCTGATTTTGATTTTTGACGAGATACAGTGCGGTATGGGACGTACGGGAACATATTTTGCATGGCAGGATTACGGTGTAAAGCCGGATATTATGACCTGCGCCAAGGCTCTGGGCTGCGGTGTTCCGGTAGGCGCTTTTGTTCTGGGAGAAAAAGCGGCGGCAGCGTCTCTGGAACCTGGAGATCATGGAACCACCTATGGAGGAAATCCCTTTGTGTGCGCAGCAGTGAGCAAGGTGTTTGATATTTTTGAGAAAGATCATATTCTGGAGCATGTCCGTGAGCTGACTCCGTATCTGGAGGAAAAACTGGACGCTCTTGTGGATAAATATGAAATTATCTCCCGGAGACGTGGAAAAGGATTTATGCAGGGACTTGTGATACAGGGTATTTCCGTGGGGACGATTGTAAGTAAGGCTCTGGAAAACGGACTTTTGGTGATTTCAGCAGGAAGCGATGTACTGAGACTGGTTCCGCCTCTTGTGATCACAAAAGAAGATATTGATGAAATGATTGAAAAACTGGAAAAAAGCCTGGCGTAATGCCGGGCTTTTCTCAAATGCAGTTTTAAATGCGGATGAAATATTTTTATTCATAAAGGCGCAGATCTATGATACAATGAAGGGCATGATACAGGAAATCAGGGCAGGAATGCTCTGGAAGTAAAAGCTACTGATTACAGGTCACTGTCCTGCAGGGTGCCCTGGCATGTATATGCCCAAATCCCGGGACATGCAGAGAAAAATGATGAACTGGCAGAATATAGGAGAAAATATGAGTATATATGAATCATTAAACAATATGCAGCAGGAGGCTGTTTATCATACCGAAGGTCCTCTTCTGATCCTGGCAGGAGCAGGTTCAGGAAAGACAAGAGTGCTGACTCACAGAATCGCCTATCTGATCGCAGAAAAGGGAGTAAACCCCTGGAATATTCTTGCTATTACCTTTACAAATAAGGCTGCTCAGGAAATGAGAGAGCGTGTGGATAAGATCGTAGGTCTGGACGGGGGAAGTGTCTGGGTGTCTACCTTCCATTCTACTTGTGTGAGAATTCTTCGCAGACATGCAGACCGCATCGGATATGATAATAATTTTACCATTTATGATACAGACGATCAGAAAACTCTCATAAAAGATGTGTGCAGAAGGCTGAACGTGGATACCAAGAAATATAAAGAACGCTCTCTTCTTGCTCAGATCTCTCATGCAAAAGACGAGCTTGTTACACCGGATGAAATGCTGATGAACGCAGCTGATTTTAATGAAAAAAAGGTTGCTGAGATCTATCGGGAATACCAGATTTCATTAAGAAGAAACAATGCCTTTGATTTTGACGATCTGATCGTAAAAACAGTAGAACTGTTTCAGAACTGCGGAGAGGTTCTGGAATCTTATCAGGAACGGTTCCGTTACATTATGGTGGATGAGTATCAGGATACCAATACGGCCCAGTTTAAATTTGTAAGTATTCTTGCATCCAGATATGAAAATCTCTGTGTGGTAGGTGACGACGATCAGTCTATTTACAAATTCCGCGGAGCAAATATCGGAAACATTCTTGGATTTGAACAGGTTTTTCCGGAGGCAAAAGTCATTCGCCTGGAACAAAATTACCGTTCAACCCAGAACATCCTGAATGCGGCAAATGAAGTGATCGCAAATAATACGGAGCGAAAGCCCAAAACTCTGTGGACAGAGAATCCCGAGGGAGAAAAAATCCATTTTCGCCAGTTTATGAACGGCTTTGAAGAAGCTGAGTATGTGGTGGGAGATATTGCCTCCAGGCGCAGGGAAGGCAGATGCAGCTACCGTGACTGTGCGATCCTTTACCGGACAAACGCTCAGTCCAGACTTTTTGAGGAAAAGTGTCTTCTTGCAAACATTCCGTATAAGATCGTAGGCGGGGTGAACTTTTATGCCCGAAAGGAGATTAAAGATCTTCTTTCTTACATGAAAACAATTGACAATGCTTCCGATGATCTGGCTGTGCGAAGGATTCTTAACGTGCCGAAACGGGGAATCGGAGCAACCACTGTGGGACGGGTTCAGGAGTATGCAGACCATATGCAGATCAGCTTTTATGATGCCCTGCGGGTATCTGAGGAAATTCCGTCTCTTGGAAGAGCCCAGTCAAAAATTGACGGTTTTGTGACTTTTATTCAGTCATTGAAAAGCAAGGCGGCTGCATATACAGTGGAAGAACTTCTGGAGGAGATTATTGATCTTACCGGATATGTGGATGAGTTAAAGGAAGAGGATACAGAAGAGTCCAGAGCAAGGATTGAAAATATTGACGAACTGATCTCAAAAACAGTCTCCTATCAGGAAGCCATGGCGGCAGAAGGACGAGAGGCAACCCTTTCCGGATTTCTGGAGGAAATTGCCCTGGTTGCTGACATTGACTCTGTGGATCCTGATCAGGATTATGTTCTTCTTATGACTCTGCACAGCGCCAAGGGCCTTGAATTTCCTTACGTATATCTGGCAGGGATGGAAGACGGAATGTTCCCAAGCAGTATGTGTATTTTTTCTGCAGATCTGTCGGATATGGAGGAGGAAAGAAGGCTTTGCTATGTGGGGATCACAAGAGCAATGAAGGAGCTGACCCTTACAAGCGCCCAGCAGCGAATGGTACGCGGTGAAACCCAGTACAATCGTGTTTCCAGATTTGTAAGAGAGATTCCCCGGGAGCTGGTGGAACTGGGACATACCATTCAGGAGCACAAGCCAAAGATGCCGGAAACTACTTCTGCAAAAAGCAGCTATATGCAGATGAAAATGGCTTTTCAGGCAAAGGCCTTCCAGCCCAAAAGCTTTCAGGTAAAAAAAGCAGAGAGTCTTGACTACGGAGTGGGCGATACGGTTCGCCATGTAAAATTCGGTGTGGGAATCGTAAAGGACATCGTAGAGGGTGGAAGAGATTACGAGGTTACAGTAGACTTTGACAGAGCAGGAACAAAAAAGATGTTTGCAGGTTTTGCCAAGCTGAAAAAAATCTGATACAGAGGAAAATCCATTGCTTTTTATAAGAGGCAGGTATATAATAGGACTCGTTACAGAGACCTGACCGGATGTTAAAGGACAATGGCGGTTTCTGAAATTATTACATATGGATTGTCGACAGGGGAGCTTGTGTCACAGGCTGAGAGGAAGTTGTAAACTTCGACCCGTAACCTGATTTGGGTAATGCCAACGTAGGTATGCGCTGAATGCGAGATGTAAATCTCCTTTGTCTTCAATCGAAGATGAAGGAGGTTTTTTTATGTTTCAATTTATGGTAAATGCAGACGGCGGGCTTACAACAGCCGGGTATGCTGTGTGCATTGCAGTGGGAGTGGCGCTGTTCGGCCTTGCGATCTTTTTTGCAGGAAAAAGCTCTGAAAAGAAGAAAATGTCTGCTAAACAGCTTGTATTCTGCGCCATGGCGGTGGCGCTTGCCTTTATTACGTCTTACCTGAAAATTTTTCACCTGCCCTGGGGAGGAAGTGTCACACTGTGCAGTATGCTCTTTATTGTGCTTACTGCCAACTGGTACGGCCCCAAAACCGGTGTAATGGTAGGTCTGGCTTACGGAATCCTGCAGTTTATCCAGGAACCCTATGTGCTGTCCTTTTTCCAGGTGTGCTGCGACTATGTTCTTGCTTTTGCGGCGCTGGGAGTGGCAGGCTTTTTTGCAAAAAGCAGCCATGGACTTGTGAAAGGCTATATTGCAGCAGTGATAGCGCGAGGAGCCTTTCACGCACTGGGCGGATATCTTTACTGGATGAGCTACATGCCGGAAAATTTCCCCCAGTCTCTGAAAGCAGTGTATCCGATTGTTTATAATTACAGTTTTCTGCTGGCAGAGGGAGTGATCACTGTGATCATTATTTCCATTCCGGCAGTTGCCAGAGCGCTTGCGCAGGTGAAAAAAGCAGCAGTGGAGTAAAAGTATATACTTTTAAGGATGACAGACAGGTTTTTTCTCAGTGTACATTAATATTGAGAAAAAACCTGTTTTTAACAGGAGCATATACAAAGGAGAAACCGCAGAGCCGGGAAAATACAGACGAAGACAGGGAACCGGGAATACCATCGGAGGATATTCCCGGTTCCTTTTCTGCAGTATTTAAGAAGTGTATATTCTGGGGAGATTATGACAAGCTGTATAGGTTTTATTTTTGGTTGTAAAAGGAGTGATTCTCTTTATTCAGCGGCGCATGAAGTTGAACCATGCGTACACCAAAAGCGCTTGTTCTCTGGCAGAGAGAAATTGGCTGTCCTGTCTGATACATCATATAAAGATCTTCTGTTACGTAAATCTCTGCTTCTGTAGCATCATACAGTTTTACTGTCAGATAATAGTCAGGATCGTCTTTGTCGCGGTTTTCTACAGAACTGTCAGTGATTACAGCAGTGGTATGCACGGCCTCTGAGCAGGTGGCGGCGTTCAGACTGTAAGAAAGTGAATAGGCCAGAAGACACAGAAAAAGTCCCCATATAAACAGACCCTCTCCACGCAGGTGCTTTGGTGTTCGTATTACGGTAATGACGATAAGTATGGCTGCAATGGCGATCCAACAGATAAGGGAACGGTCGGAATCAGCAACAGTCAGCCTTACTTTATCAAAAACGCGGATAACCTGAACCACAAAAAGGAACAGAATTCCCAGAGGAAAAACCGGCATGGTAATGTACATGGATTTCCATTCTGCAGTGGCATGACGGGGCTTACCGTCCAGAGACAGAACACTGGAAAAAATCAGGTAGTAGATCACTGGAAGGAACAAAGACAGAGTCATAGTCATTGCAGCGCAGGTTAAACTGAATTCTGTCATAAAAAGAAACGGAAGTATGGTTCCTGCAAGCGCAAGAAGAGAAACGACGATCAGTCCCGCTTTTATTGCTTTCAGGTGATCATGCATAGGCGTACGGTATTCTTCTTTCCATTCCATAGGCTCTCTGGAAGCTCTGATTGTCCGGGACTGTTTTGTATTTTGGTCCGGTCCGGCAGCAGAAGCTGTTTCACAGTGTTCTGACAGCCGGCCTGTAAGCTGTGCTCCGCCGGGCAGAGAGGCACGGAAAGAAAAAAGAAGGTTTCCGGCTGAATCATGAATCCGGACAGAACCCATGGCGCCATACTTCATTGAGGCAAATGTTTTTGTATGAAATTCTTTGTATCTGCCGTATGGCGCGGAGTATATCAGTTTACCGCTGCGGAAAAGCAGGATCTTTTTGTTCTGGTAAGCCAGAAGACACCATATTCCCCACAGAAAAAATATAAATCCTGTTATGAACATAAAAAAGATGGATATATTAACAGGCTCCGCGGCGACAGTCGCTGTGGCAACAAAAAGAATCAGCCATCCCAGGGGCAACAGGAAACTGCCTGCAACCAGTCTTAGTACAGAGGTTCGTACATATAAGAAGGGTTCTTCTTCCGTGTGCCTCTCCGGAGTATGAGGTATGAAAAGAAAAATTCCGGAAGCCAGAGTAAAGGCAGTAGTGAAAAAAGCGACTGCAATTGCATATCCGGGATCTTTTCCGATAGAAACAAAGCATGTGATCAGCATAAATACAGCGCACATAAGCAGAAGAACACCGAAAACCATGGCCGGAAGCTTCCTTTTTTTATCAATCCTCTGATTTTGCTCACAGGAAGTCTGTGTAAATGACGCACTGGAGGGGATTGTTTCTTCCAGAGAATATCCGCAGCCGGGACACTGAGCGGTGTACATAGGAAGAGAAACATACTGAATATGCTGCACAGGAAGTTCCTTTCCACAGTGGGGACAGACCCACAGGCGAAGGCTGAGGTTACAGGCGATCCCAAGGCCCATAATGGGAGAAGCCGCAAGAAAAAGGCCGACAATACCTGCCAGAATGCGGTTTTCTATATTTGTGATCACAAAAACCAATACAATCAGAAGGATAATCCACACAGGAAAGAAAAAAAGCAGATTTTTTGTATATGAT
Source organism: Blautia sp. CAG:257 (assembly GCF_000433815.1). Taxonomy (NCBI): domain Bacteria; kingdom Bacillati; phylum Bacillota; class Clostridia; order Lachnospirales; family Lachnospiraceae; genus Blautia; species Blautia sp. CAG:257. The sequence continues at coordinate 17,838 of NZ_HF999079.1, read as the reverse complement.
TTACGGGCATTCCGGTAAGTGGGATTGCGCCTTCTTTTTTCTGCCTCAGAAATCCGGGGCAGAAACCGGAGATTGTTAATTTTTTTCACACGGCTCTCCTTTTATCAGAATACATATTTGTCCAGACGTTCAAATGCTTCCTGCACCCGGGAAAGAGGCAGGGCAAGGTTCATACGGATGTGGCAGGGGCCATGGAAGGGACGGCCGTCCTGCCAGGCAACACCTACATCCCATCCGGCTTTCAGAAGCTGGTCAAGAGTTTTCTCATGGGAATGGCACCACTGGCTGCAGTCCAGAAACAGCATATAGGTTCCCTCCGGCTTTACAACTTTTATTTCCGGAAAATGTTCCCGGATAAAATCGCAGGCAAAGCTGACATTTCCTGAGAGAACCTGGCAAAGCTCGTCTACCCATTCATAGCCTTCCGGCTGGTAGGCGCCCAGGAGAGCATGCATGGAAAGAAGGTTCATTTCATTATAATGGGATTTGCTGCCCTTTGCCTGAACCCTGTCCCGGAGATATTTATTGTAGATGATATGATAGCTTCCCACCAGACCTGCCAGATTAAAGGTCTTGCTGGGAGCATACAGGGCAACAGTGCGGTTTCTGGCATCCTCATTCACAGACTGGGTAGGGATATGCTTATGACCATCCAGAAGAATATCCGACCAGATTTCATCAGAGATTACAATACAGTCATTTGCCCGGTAAATTTCCATGGCTTTTTCCAGCTCCTGCCGTTCCCACACACGGCCGCAGGGATTGTGGGGGCTGCATAAGATTGCTGCGTGGATATTGTTTTCACGGAGTTTTTTGTCCATATCTTCATAGTCCATGCGCCAGACACCATTTTCATCCTGGATTAAAGGACTGAGAACTATGTCAAAGCCATTGTTTCTGAGGCTGTTGGTAAAGCCGATATAAGTGGGACTGTGAAGAAGGACTTTATCTCCTGGCGACGCAAAAGAGGTAAGGGCGGAGATCACGCCGCCGAGAACACTGTTTTCGTAGCCGATACATTCTTTTGTAAGACCTGTAACATGGTTGCGTGTTTCGTGCCAGCGGATGATTTTGTCAAAATATTCCTCTGAGGGTGAGAAATATCCGTAAAAAGGATGCTGTGTCCGCTTTATGATAGCTTCCGGCACAGTGGGTACAGTGGGAAAATTCATGTCCGCAACCCACATGGGAATAATGTCAAAGCCGTCCTTGGGAGGAGCAGGAGCGAAGCCTGAGCCTGTAAGTGCATCCACTGCAATGGAATCTTTTCCGTGTCTGTCTGTAATGGAAGTGAAGTCGTATTTCATGGTAAAAAACCTCCTGTTTTCAGTATAAAAAAAGTATACGGAGGTGTTGGGGAAAAGTCAATGCCGGAAGAAAAACAGAGATTGTTAAAAATGAACAAAAAATAATGATAAAATGAAATTAAAGTAAAGAAATTATAAAAAGAACACCGAAAATTAGAAATACATACCGTGGTTTTTTGTGTATAATACACATATCATATGAGAACAGATAAGGAGGAGCTATGGAAAAGAAATTACTTGATATGAAAAATATTAGTAAAACCTTTGGAAACGTTCAGGCTCTGAAGGGTGTTTCCCTGGACCTCTATGCAGGCGAGGTTCTGGCTCTGATGGGCGAGAACGGTGCAGGAAAATCTACGCTTATGAATATTTTAAGCGGTTCCCTGCAGCCAACAGAAGGAGAGATTTACTTAAATGGTGAGAAAGTCGTCGTACCTGATCCGATCACAGCGAAGAAACTGGGAATTGCCAAAATTCATCAGGAGCTTCAGATCGTGCCGGAGCTCAGTGTGGCAGAAAATATTTTTCTGGGACGATGGAAAACCTCTGCCGGACCTGCAGTAGACTTCAAGGCAATGAAGGATGAGGCTAAAGTATATCTGGACATGCTGGATGTGCATGTGGATCCTTCAAAAAAGCTGAAAGATCTCCGTATCGGAGAGCAGCAGCTTGTGGAGATCGCAAAGGCAATTTCTCTTAATTCCAAGATTATTGTCATGGATGAGCCTACATCCGCCATCAGTGAAAAAGAAGCAGAAAAGCTGTTTACCATTATCCGCAGGCTTCGCGGTGAAGGCAAAGGAATCATTTATATTACACATCGAATGGAAGAGATATTTAAGATTGCGGACAGGCTTACGGTTATGCGCGATGGCCAGTATATCGGCACAGTCAAGGCAGCGGAAACATCCAAGGATGAGATTATCAGAATGATGGTAGGCCGTGATATGAGTGAGCAGTACCCAAAAGATCCTACGGAAAAAGGTGAAGTTGCTCTGGAGGTAAAAAATCTTACATACACGCCGCCAATGGGAAGCTTCCGGCGTTCTTTAAAGAATATTTCTCTTAAGGTGCGCCACGGTGAAGTTCTGGGAATTGCAGGACTTGCAGGCGCAGGACGTTCGGAGTTTTTTGAATGTCTGGCAGGTGTGCACCATGGAGATACCAGAGGAGAAATCATCATTGAGGGCCGGCCGGTGACTATTAAAACTCCCGCAGATGCCATCCGTGCAGGTATTTCTTTTGCAACAGAAGACAGAAAGGGCTCCGGACTGGTGCTTCAGAGATCCATTGGGGAGAATATGTCCCTTCCATTATTAAAAAAATTCAGCTCCATGTTTTTTATGAAGCATCAGGAAGAAAAAAAGGTCTGGCAGGAACAGATGGAGGCTTTGAGAGTAAAAGCTCCCAGTTATAAAACACTGGCAAGTTCTCTTTCAGGAGGCAATCAGCAAAAAGTGGTTCTGGCACGATGGTTGATGACACATCCCAAAATCCTTCTTCTGGATGAGCCGACCAGAGGTATTGATGTAGGTGCAAAAGCCGAGATATACCAACTGATCAACAACCTGGCAAAACAGGGCATGGCGATTATTGTAGTGTCTTCAGAGCTGCCGGAGGTTATTGGCATTTCTGACAGGATCGTTACTTTCTGTGAGGGCGAGCTGACCGGCGAATTTATGCAGGAAGATGCAACTCAGGAAAAACTTCTTCAGAGTGCTACAAGATAGGGAGGGTGAACAATGGAAAACAAAGTAAAAATGAAAGCGATGCTCAAACAGATGCAAAGTGTCATCGCTCTGGTAATTATATTCGTAGTAGCGTCGGTTGTCTGTGTGAAAGACGGTAAAAACAATTTTTTAGATCTGCGCAATCTGATGAATGTTCTGAGAGCAGTATCTGAGAATGGTATTATTGCAATCGGTATGACCATGATCCTGATTCTGGGAGATATTGACCTTTCGGTTGGCTCTGTAGTGGGATTGATCTCCACTGGCTGTGCGTATCTGATGGTAAAGAGCGGACTTGGATTCGTACCGGCAGTTCTTTTGAGTCTTGTAATCGGCGGTCTGTTCGGACTTTTCAACGGTCTCTGTATTACCAAACTGAAACTGCAGGCATTTATCGTAACACTTGCTTCCATGAACATTGCCCGCGGTCTTGCAAGATTCTGGGCAAATGGAATCGGTATCCCACTGGCATACGGAGAAGGCGAGGGAATGGCTCCGCCGGCATTTGAGGTTCTACAGATGAGAATCGGAGGTGTGGTTCCGGTACCTGCCATTATTTTTCTCATACTGTTGATCATTTTTCACATTGTTCTTACAAAAACAACCTTTGGCCGTCAGATTTATGCTATTGGAGGAAACCGTCAGGCGGCATATCTTTCCGGTATTAAAGTAGACAGAATCAAAACATACGCATTTATGCTCTGTGCAATGCTTGCATCTGTAGCAGCTATGATCCATGCGGCACAGATCAGCCAGGGCGGACCAAACGAAGGTCAGGGATATGAGCTGAATGCAGTTGCAGCCTGTGCCATTGGCGGAACCAGTCTTGCAGGCGGAAAGGGGACACTGATCGGAACACTGGTAGGTGCGCTGATCCTCGGTATGCTTGACAACGTACTTGGTCTGAAAGGTGTAAATTCCAATCTCCAGCTGGTAGTAAAAGGTTTCCTTATTATCATTGCCGTATTTATGCAGGCAGATAAGGTAAAAGACTGACAGACAATTACATATGTGAAACAAATTCTTCTCTTCCGGTCGGCAGCGGAAGGCAGGAATGAACAATAAAAATAAATACACTGCCGGAGAAAGTAGGGTTATATGAAAAAGAGAACCATTAGTGTGTTACTGGCAGCAGCAATGATCGCATCCAGTCTTGCAGCAGGAGCAGTTACTGTTCATGCAGAAGAAGAGAAAAAAGACAAATATGTGATCGGTATGTCTCAGTGTAACCTTGGCGAGCCATGGCGTGTTGCAATGAACGATCAGATCGCAATGGCAGCGGAAAAATATCCGGAGTTTGAAGTGGTTTTTGCGGACGCTGCACAGGATAACTCCAAGCAGATTGCTGACATTGAAAACTTTGTACAGATGGGTGTTGATCTGATCATCGCCTCTCCAAATGAGGCTACTCCTCTTACAAATGCGGTAAGTTCTGCTTATGATGCAGGGATTCCGGTCATCCTTCTTGACAGAAAGATTGACGGAGACAAATATACACAGTTTATCGGCGCTGATAACGTAGATATGGGACGTGTAGCAGGAGAGTATGTTGCAGATGTTCTTCTTCCGGACGGCGGAAAAGTCTGTGAGATCAAAGGCCTTGAGGGAACCTCCGGCGGTATTGACAGAGACAATGGTTTCCGTGAGGGGATCAAAAAGAACGAAAATATTGAAATTGTTGCAGCAAACAATGCAGACTGGCTTCGTGAAAAAGCAATCACCGTAGCAGAAGAAATGCTCCAGACAAACGATGAGATTGATCTTTTCCTGGCTCTGAATGACCCGATGGCAGAAGGCGCTTACATTGCAGCAAAGAATGCAGGCAGAGAAGGAGATATCCTCTTTGTTGGTTTTGACGGACTTCCCACACCTGACGGCGGTATCAGAAGTGTTATGGACGGCAGATTAAGCATGACTCAGGTTTATCCCACCGGCGGTGCTGAGGCGATTGAGAGCGCATATCAGCTTCTGGTAGAAGGTAAAGAACTGGAAAAAGAACTGACTCTGCAATCTGAAATCGTTACGCCTGACAATGCTGAAGAGCTTCTTGCAAAATACAGCGGATCCGATGACGGTGCGGCAGAAGAAACAGAAGAGAAGACAGAAGAATAATACGATAATAATAAGCTTTTACAGGAAAGGGACTGCGCAGGCAGCCCTTTTTCTGGTATGATAGAGAGCATGTCAGGAGGAAAGGAATGTTGGAAAAAATTAAAAAAATTTTTAAACCGGAAAATATGATGTTCAGGATGGCTGCCCTGAACTGCGGTCTCCTCCTTCTTGTAACCGTAGTGATTACCGGAACAGGAAATGTAATCTATCAGAATTCCATAGAGGAAAGTTCTTATGCAAACACAATGGAAATTCAGAATCAGGTATTGAAGGCTCTGGATCTGATTTTCCAGTCTGTTTCTGATAATGTGGCAGCCCTGGGCGCTGCGCCGGAATTTCAGGAATATCTGAAAGTGGATGAACAGAAGGAGCAGGCGCGGCGTGTGATTTTGGAAAGTAAAGTCCGTGATATGCTTCTGCGCTATTCAGAGCATTATGAGGATTATCTTAATATTGTGACAGCCAGCGAAAAAGGGCATTATCTTTCAAATGATTCCTATCGCATTCAGAAAACTCCTCTTACCAGAGAAGACTGGTATCAGGAAGCGCTGAAAGCAGACGGGGAGCTGGTACTGACTGGAAACTCTCTGGGAAGAAATCTGAAAAGCTGGAAAAATTACAGTACAGACAGCTATGTAACAGCGGTGCAGATGGTTCCGGATACAGAAAGCGGAAAGCCTCTGGGAGTGATTCTGGTCGATTTGGATATCCGGAGTATCCAGAATCTTGTTGAGGATATTACCATGGGACAGACTGGCTTCAGCTATATTCAGGACAGTCAGGGCAAGGTTCTCTATGCGCCGAAAAACAAGGTGGTGTACAGGATGAATCCGGAATGGTTTTCTCAAGGGGACAGCGGACAGGTGCGCTGCAATATTGAAGGGGAAATGTATAATGTAATCTACAGCCGCTCTTCTTATACTGATTTAACTGCAGTGGGAGTGTTTGACTGGGGAAAAACCATTCAGGGCGCCTCGCAGGTAAGGATGGCATCAATTCTGATCGCAGTAGTTATAGCTGTTTTTGCCATTGTGTGCTCTGTTGTATTTGCTGCCTCAATTACAAAGCCCATATCTAAATTGTCCAGACTGATGAAGCGGGCGCAGACGGGAGATCTGACAGTACGTTTTGACAACCACTATAAAGGAGAGATCCATCAGCTTGGAGATGCGTTTAATTCTATGGTGGCAAAAACAGATGAGCTTTTGAAACTGGTCTATCAGGAGCAGAAACATAAACGAGAAGCAGAACTGCAGATTCTGCATGAGCAGATAAAGCCGCATTTTCTTTATAATACCCTGGACACTATTCAGTGGATGGCAAAGGGATATCATGCACAGGATATAGTGGACATTGTACTGGCATTATCTAATTTTTTCAGGATCAGTTTAAGCCAGGGAAAAGAGTTTATCAGTCTGGAGCAGGAGATTGCCATGGTAAAAAGCTATCTGGATATTCAGAAATTCCGGTATGAGGAGCTTTTTGACTATGAGGTCTGGACAGATCCTGCAATTCTTAAATGTCAGGTTCCGCGGCTTTCTCTCCAGCCGTTGATTGAGAACGCACTTTATCATGGGATCAAGGAATCCGAGAGAGAGCATGGAACCATTTGGATTCGGGTATATCCGGAAGGGGAGGATTCTGTTGTTCTGAAAGTGGAGGATAATGGCGCAGGAATGACAGAGGAGCGCTGTCGACAGCTGAATCAGTGGTTTGATCAGAAAGAACGGATGGCAGAGGTTGATGCATTTGGAAGTCTGAATGTAAACGACAGAGTGCGGATGTTCTATGGAGAGGAATATGGACTGCATTATTATCTGAGAGAGGGCGGCGGCGTAATTGCAGAATTAAGGATAAAAAGGAGCAAATAGGAGGACATATGTGGAACGTACTGATTGCAGATGATGAACCGAAGATTCGTCAGGGACTGAAAAATACACTGGAAACCTTTGACTTGCCCCTATGTGTGTGCGCAGAGGCAAAAAACGGATTGGAGGCGCTGGAAAAAGCAAAGGAATATGAGCCGGATATTCTTCTTGTAGATATTTGCATGCCAAAGCTCAGTGGGATTAAATTTCTGGAAGAGCTGAAAAAGCTTTCTATAGAATGTAAAGTAATTATTATTTCCGGTTTTAATGAGTTTGCGTATGCACAGCAGGCTATTACCCTGGGTGTGTCTCATTATCTTTTGAAACCAATTGCAGACAGTGAGCTGAAAGAAGCTCTGGAAAGTGTGAGCCGGCAACTGTGGCAGACCCGGAAATCCAGAAAATTTATGAATCTGATGCGGCAGCAGTTTGTACAGAATAAAAATACCATAAGAGACGTGTTTTTTAATGACTGGATCAATGGAAATTTATCCGGAAAAGAATGGCAGGAACAGAGAGAATTTCTGGAAATTGAACTTCCGGATACAGTGATGCTGATTCTTGTTTCTGTGCAGAGCGGCTTTACTGAAAAAATTCCGGCGGGAGCTGTTCCTGAGGAGCTTTACAAAATGACTCTGGAAAAAATTATGAGGGATCTGATCGGCGAGTACAAGCCTGTATATGTGTTCATGAACCGGTATCAGGATGCTGTGGGAATGATCGGAGGCTATAAAGGTGAAACAGAGAACCTTCAGGAAATCATATCAGAAAAAATAAATAAGACAGTAGATGGAAAATGCTGTGTCCTGATACAGACCTGTAAAAGGGATGAGATTCCGGATGTTCATGAAAAGCTGCGGACCCGTGCCAGAAAGATTCTGGAGTGCAGGCCAATCGTAATGGAAGCCAGAAAATATATTTATGCTCATTATCAGCAGAGAGAACTGGATCTTACCCAGGTGGCAGACGCTATTGGCTGCAATCCCTCTTATCTCAGCCGGATCATGAAGCAGGAGCTGGGAATCTCATTTAAAGATTTTCTGACAATGCTCCGTATCAGCCAGGCAATTTCTCTGATGCGCAATGACCGTCTTTCTCTGAACCAGATTGCAGAACAGGTGGGATACAGCAATCAGCATTATTTTTCTGCAGCATTCAAAAACTGTCAGGGATTTTCTCCTTCAGAATTTCGGAGAACTCTGACCCGGGAGGAGTGAGGTTGTGAAAAAATGGATATTGGCGCTTCTTCTGTTTGTCTGTTTATGTACCGGGGGATGCGGAACAGAGAGCGTACGGACAGACGACTATGAATATCTGATAGGAGTAAGTCTTACCAATGTAATGGAACCCTGGCTGAACAACCTGGCTCAGGTGATCGGAAGCAGGGCAGAGACAGAAAAGAATGTGAATCTGATTTTCAGGGATGCGGCAGGAAGTACTGAAAAGCAGATACAGGATATCGAATCTCTTATGAAATGCGGAATTGATCTTTTAATCGTTTCTCCGGACGGGAGCAATGCGCTGAACGGGATTATGGAGGAGGTTTTTGAGGAAATTCCTATTGTGGTTGTAGGAGTGGAGCCGCAGACAAAGGCTTATACAACGGTGATACAGGCAGATGATAACGGAATTGGCAAGATGGCGGGAGAATATATTCTGGAGAATTTTTATACAGAGGGTGATAAGATTATCGTGTTTCAGGGCGTGGAAGGCTCGCCTATATCAGAGGACAGAATTCGCGGTTTTACAGAAGCAGTGAAGAAAAAAGTCAAAGAAAAAGATATTGTGTATTATTATGGGGACTGGTTCCGGGATGTGGCAGAAGCCCGGATGAAGGATTACCTTGTTGTAAATGGCGCTCCTGATATTGTTTTCGCCTTTAATGATGAGATGGCGTATGGAGCGTATATTGCCGGAGAACAGCTTCGTATGGGAAATGGAACAAAGTTTGTGGGGGTAGATGGATTTGAGGGAGAAAGCGCCGGACTGAATCTGGTGGAAAAAGAAATTCTGGATGCAACTATCCAGAGCCCGGATTTTGGATCTCTTGCTTATGATGCTGCCATGGATATTCTGGAAGAAAAAGAAGTACAGAGAGACATCACGGTGACTCCCAGAATGATTACAGGAGACAAAAAATAAAAGAGGAGGATAAAAATGGCAGAATTTTTAAAACAGGAACTGATATGGACAAGGAAACCTGAGAGGGTATTTATGGATGAAACAAAGGTGGAGATTATTACTGAGTGCGGCACAGATTTGTGGCAGCGTACTTATTATGGATTTCAGAATGATAATGCGCCTGTACTTCAGACAAAAACCGCAGACACATATTTTTCTTTTACTGTGCGGACAAGGTTTGAGAGTAAGCACCGTTTTGACCAGTGCGGAGTGGCTGTGTATCTGGACAGCGAAAACTGGCTGAAGGCTTCTGTTGAATATGAGAATGAGGAGTATCAGCGTCTGGGAAGTGTAGCAACTAATCATGGCTATTCTGATTGGGCTACTATGGATATTCCGGCATCTGTAAAAGAAATGTGGTATCGCCTAAGCAGGAGAGAAAGTGATTTCTGCATTGAGTGTAGCACAGACGGAGTGAATTTTAAACAGATGCGTATCTGCCATATGTGGGAGGGTGCAGGGGAGATCACCTTTGGCATTTATGCGTGCAGCCCGGAAAATTCTTCTTTTAAAGCCACCTTTACAGAAATGGAAATTACAGAATGTAAATGGGAAGCACATAAATAAAAAACGGATGCTGATTTGGAAGGAAAACTATCTGAGCCGCCTTTAAATGCTTGCCTTTTTATCAGGCAGAATGATATACTTATGACGTACAAAAGTTTCTGATAAAGAGCTGTAAAGGTGCATATTAAATGAAAAAGAATTAAGGAGAAGTATGTTTAGGAAAATTGGGGAAGAACGGGCGTTTGATGGAATATTGAAGCAGATTATTGACAATATCCAGACAGGGAAGCTGAAGGCTGGAGATGCTCTGCCGGCAGAGCGTACTATGGCGGAAACCATGGGGGTTTCAAGAGCTGCTGTAAGAGAGGTGTTAAGAGCACTGGAGCTTCTGGGAATTCTGAAGGCAGTGCCTGGAGGAGGCAATTATATAACAGAAGATCTTGATACCTGGCTGATCGGACCTCTGTCCATCCTTTTCCAGCTGAATAATGGTTATGTCCGCCAGAACCAGCAGCTTCGTGCAGCACTTGAAAGGGAAAATGCAATTCTTGCTGCAAAAAAGTGTACGCCTCTGGATGCGGCAGAGCTGTGGATGATCATTGCCAGGCTGGATGCTGCTGAAGATGAGAAGATGAGGGGTGAGCTTGATAAAGAACTTCATCAGAAGATTGCCAAAATTGCAGACAATCCCATGATCTACAGTGTTCTGGCTGCTGCGGACAAGCTGACAGAGAGTATCATTTCCGGAATCAGAGATTATATCATGCATAAAAATCAGTCTGCCGCTGTTGTGGATGAGCAGCATCACAGGCTGGTGGAAGCAATTATTAACGGAGATGTGGAAGCGGCAGAGAGGTGTATGTCGGAGCATATGGTCACTGTGGAGAAATTTATGGCGGAAATGCTTCGGGAAGAAGAATGACAACTGATATTTTGTCTATATGATACTATTTTACATAATGATCCCATTAAAATAATATGATTTTGCATAAAAATTAAAATATTTTTCTTGTGCTCTGGTATGACCAATGCTATAATGAAACTACAAATTGGTATAACCAATAAAATGTTTGGCACAACCAGAAAACGGAGGGAACTATCATGGGATATGTAAAATGGTCATATGACACATTAAATCAGTTTTGTACCGATGTATTTAAGGCCTTTGGTTTTAATGATGAAGAGAGCGCAGAAATTAAGGATGTGCTTCTGACAGCAGATCTTTATGGTATTGAGAGCCATGGAATGCAGAGAATGGTTCGCTATCACAAGGGTATTGAAAAGGGAACGATCCATCCGGACGCCAAACCAGAGGTAGTATTTGAAACACCGATTTCTGCTGTTATTGACGGACATAACGGAATGGGACAGCTGATCAGTGTTTTTGCCATGAAAAAGGCAATTGAAAAAGCGAAAAAAACAGGTGTGGGCATTGTCAGTGTCCGTGAGTCCAATCATTTTGGCATTGCCGGATTTTATGCAAAAATGGCATGCGATCAGGGGCTGATCGGTATGGCATGCACCAACTCTGAGGCAATTATGGTTCCTACATTCGGCAAAAAGGCCATGCTGGGATCAAATCCTATTGCAGTGGCAATGCCGGCTGATCCCTATCCGTTTTTCTTTGACTGTTCAACTACAGTAGTTACCAGAGGAAAACTGGAGATGTACAATAAGATGGAAAAACCGCTGCCGGATGGCTGGGCTCTTGATAAGGACGGCCATGCAAGCACGGACGCTCCTGATGTACTTGCAAATATTGTGGCAAAAAAGGGCGGTGGAATCATGCCCCTTGGCGGAAGCGAAGAGGTGACAGGAAGTCATAAGGGATATGGCTACGGAATGCTCTGCGAGCTGTTCAGCTCCATTCTTTCCATGGGCGTGACTTCTGACAGCTGCTGTACTTTCCCGGACAAAACCGGAATCTGCCATGGCTTTATGGCTATTGATCCGGCAGCATTCGGTGATCCGGCAGCCATCAGAAAACATTTTTCCGACTACCTTGAGGCCCTGAGAGAAAGTCCAAAGGCTGAAGGCAAGGATCGCATTTATACCCATGGTGAAAAAGAAGTCTTTGCAGAAAAAGAAAGAAGAGAAAACGGTATTCCGGTCAATGACAACACTATGGTAGAGCTTGCAAACCTATGCGGATACTTAAAGCTTGATTTCGGCAAGTATTTTAAGGACTATGAGCTTCCCAAGGACAGCAGGTTTTTTACAGGAAACTATTAAAAGAATCCCTAAGGAGGATATAAAAATGGATTACGCAAAAGAATCACTGAGATTACACGGAGAATGGAAAGGCAAAATTGAGGTTGTGACAACTGTTCCGGTAGAGACAAAGGACGATCTTTCCCTGGCTTATACTCCGGGTGTAGCGCAGCCTTGTCTGGAGATCCAGAAGGATGTGGACAAATCATACGATCTTACAAGAAGATGGAACATGTGTCTTGTTGTTACCGACGGTTCCGCAGTTCTTGGTCTGGGTGATATAGGACCGGAGGCGGGAATGCCGGTTATGGAAGGAAAATGCGTTCTTTTTAAAGCGTTTGGCGATGTGGATGCGTTTCCTCTGTGTATTAAAAGCCATGATGTAGATGAGATCGTCAATACCATTTATCTCATCTCCGGTTCTTTCGGTGGTGTAAATCTGGAGGATATTTCCGCTCCAAGATGCTTTGAAATTGAGAAAAAGCTCAAAGAAAAATGTGATATTCCGATTTTCCATGATGACCAGCACGGAACTGCCATCATTACTCTGGCAGGCCTTACCAATGCCCTTAAGGTTGTGGGCAAGAAAAAAGAGGATGTTCGCATAGTCATGAACGGAGCAGGAGCAGCAGCCATTTCCATTGCAAGACTGCTTCTGAAGGCAGGCTTTAAGAACATTACTCTCTGCGACAGAAAGGGTGCCATTTACGAAGGCCGTGCAGAGGGAATGAATGCGGTTAAGGAAGAAATGAGCAAGGTAACAAACCTGGATAAAAAATCAGGTTCTCTTGCTGATATGCTTGCAGGCGCAGATGTGTTTATCGGTGTTTCCGCGCCGGGCGCTGTGACAACAGAAATGGTAAAAACAATGGCAGAGGATGCGATTATTTTTGCCTGCGCAAACCCGACACCGGAGATCTTCCCGGATGAAGCAAAAGCAGGCGGTGCAAAGGTTGTTTCCACAGGAAGAAGTGACTTCCCTAACCAGATCAATAATGTACTGGCGTTCCCGGGCGTATTCCGCGGCGCTTTTGACGTAAGAGCAAAAGATATCAATGATGAGATGAAGATTGCAGCTTCTGAGGCGCTGGCAGCGCTGATCTCCGATGAGGAGCTTTCACCGGATTATATTATCCCCAAGGCTTTTGATAAGAGAGTGGGACCTGCGGTTGCAAAGGCAGTTGCCGATGCTGCAAGAAAAACAGGCGTGGCAAGAATCTAAGGGGCAGTAGAAAGTGGCACCGCCTTTGATTCTTTAATAGGATACCTTCAAAGCAGACAGATTAAATATACAAATCTGCTGCTTTGGAGGTATTTTTCATGTCAAAATCAAAACATTCACCTGAGTTTAGAGCTAAAGTATCTCAGGAATATCTGGATGTATGAGGGATGTTCATTTTCGTATACAGAGCAGACTTTCCCTTATGAAAGCTTTGACAAATGGGAAAAGAATCGGTACAATAGCAAATATGTAATGCGGAATAAAGAAAAGGAGTGGCAAAAAATATGCAGACCTGGGAAGCGAATGTCCGCAGGGTGGTTCCCTATACACCGGGAGAGCAGCCTGACTGTCAGGACATGATCAAACTGAATACAAACGAAAATCCATATCCGCCGGCGCCGGGAGTGCAAAAAGCTCTCTGTGGGATGGAACCGGAGTCTCTGAGACTGTATCCGGACCCGGCAGCAGATGAGCTGGTTGCAGCTATTGCGCAGGCCTGTGGAGTAAAAAAACAGCAGGTATTTGTGGGAGTGGGTTCTGACGATGTGCTTGCTATGAGCTTTCTAACATTTTTTAACAGTAAAAAGCCGATTCTGTTTCCGGATATTACATATTCTTTTTATGATGTCTGGGCGGAGCTTTTTCGGATTCCCTATGAACGTCCGTTTCTGGATGAGCATTTCCATATCAGAAAAGAAGATTATTTCAGAGAAAACGGAGGAATTATTTTTCCCAATCCCAATGCTCCTACAGGGGTAGCCATGCCTCTTGCAGAGGTGGAAGAGATTGTGGTGCATAACAGAGACGCTGTTGTGATCATAGATGAGGCGTATGTGGATTTTGGCGCACAGTCAGCGGTTTCTCTTGTGGATAAGTATGATAATCTTCTGGTTGTGCAGACTTTTTCAAAGTCAAGATCTATGGCGGGGATGCGGATTGGTTTTGCCGTTGGTGATTCGAAGCTTATTGCTTACCTCAATGATGTAAAATACTCCTTTAATTCTTATACAATGGACAGAACAGCTCTGGCAGCAGGGGTGGCGGCAGTAAAGGACAGAGAATATTTTGACAGAACCTGTTGTAAAATTATTGAGACAAGAGAATGGACAAAAAAAGAACTGAAAAAGCTGGGCTTTTCTTTTGAGGATTCTATGGCAAATTTTATTTTTGCTGCTCATGAAAGCTGTCCGGCAGAGGAATTATTCCAGGCCCTTCGAAACCATCATATTTATGTCCGGTATTTTCCGGGAAAAAGAACAGGCAATCATCTGCGTATTACAATAGGAACGCAAAAGGAAATGGAAGTTCTTATAGAATTTCTCAGAAATTATCTGAATGAACAAAAATATTAATCAGCAGGAGGCAATATGGAAGTATTAGTACAGTGGTTTACAGATAACCTGTCCCAGTTTATTTCGGCAGAGATGGTTATTTTCATTATTTCAATGGTTCCGATCCTGGAACTGAGAGGCGGACTTCTGGCAGCTTCACTTTTGAAGATTCCGGCAGCCACAGCCATTCCCATATGTATTATAGGAAACATTATACCGATTCCGTTTATTCTTCTGTTTATCAGACAGATTTTTAAACTTATGAAAAAGACAAAGCTTTTTCATGGTCTGATTGAAAAGCTTGAAAACAGAGCTATGGGAAAAAGTGATCAGATTAAAAAGTATGAGTTCTGGGGTCTGATGCTGTTTGTGGGAATTCCCCTTCCGGGAACAGGGGCATGGACAGGGGCTCTGATCGCTTCTCTTCTGGAAGTTGATATCAAGAAATCTTCTCTGGCTATTTTAGGCGGAATTATTATGGCAACTGTGATCATGTATGTGGTTTCCTATGGTCTTGTAGGAAATATAGTCCATTGATTTTTATAGAAGTAAAATCAATGGTTTTGTTTTTACAGATAGCCGGCAACGGCTTTCATCCGGTGGACAGAAGATATAAAGTATGCTAGAATAAAATTCAGAAAATCTACAGTATCAGGGAC
>NZ_HF999079.1:867-2628 GCF_000433815.1 Blautia sp. CAG:257 | reverse complement strand
CTGTTTTCCGGAATTCTGATGTTCGTGTCGGTTCCGACAGAGTATCCCGTAAATTATTATAATAAAGAGTTCCGGAATTAACCGGGCATTATTTTTTAGAAAAGGCTGAGGGAATTTTTTATGAGAGAAAAATACGAATCCTTGTCACTTGCGACATTAAAGGAGCTGGCAAAGGCAAGAGGCCTGAAGGGAATTTCTACTTTAAGAAAGCCAGCGCTGATTGAACGTATGCTTCAGGAAGATGAAAAGGAGCAGAAAGATACAGGCGCAGTTTCAGAAACTGTGCAGAAAGAAGAAATCCGGGAAGAAAAGAAAGACAGGCAGGAGGAACATCAGACTCCGGTGCGTCAGTACAGACAGAATGGACATGTTCAGGAATCCCGGACATTTTATGACAACAGAAGAAAAAATAACTGGCAGGAGGGCGGTACGAGAGCCTATAATAACCAGAATGAGAACCGTAGATATGGGAACAGCCAGGGCGAGTTTACAAGAGCTCATGGCAGCCAGAATGATGGGCGCAGATACGGAAATGCTCAGGGCGAGAATTTCAGAACGTACGGCAGTCAAAACGAAGGCCGAAGATACGGAAACGGTCAGGATGAAAATGTCAGAACCTATAATAATCAGAGCGAAGACCGCAGAACAGGCTATAGTCAGGATGAGAATTCCAGAACCTGTAACAATCAGAATCAGGACTGCCGGACAGGCTACAGCCAGGAGGAAAATCCAAGGATATTCAACAGTCAGAATGAGAGCCGGACGGCGTATATACAGCAGGATGATGCAAAGATTCCGGCAGAAACAGCGCAGCTGGACAGCGGCCAGAAAGCCAATGGAATTCTCGAGGTCCTTCAGGACGGATATGGGTTTATCCGCTGTGAAAACTTTCTTCCGGGAGAGAATGATATTTATGTTTCTCCGGCCCAGATCCGCAGATTTAATCTGAAAACCGGAGATATCGTTCAGGGAAATATCCGCATTAAAACTCAGGGGGAAAAATTCAGCGCTCTTTTATATGTAACTTCTATTAACGGATTTCATCCCAGCGAAGGGCAGAAACGGTATAATTTTGAGGATATGACTCCCATATTTCCAAATGAAAGGCTTCAGATGGAGCGTCCGGGGGGAAGTATGGCAATGAGGATCGTGGATCTGATCAGTCCTATCGGAAAGGGACAGAGGGGGATGATCGTTTCTCCGCCAAAGGCAGGTAAGACTACCCTTCTTAAGGATGTTGCCAAGTCTATTTTAAGAAACAGTCCGGACATGCATCTGATCATTCTTCTGATCGATGAACGCCCGGAGGAAGTGACAGATATTAAGGAAGCGATCCAGGGGCCAAACGTTGAGGTGATCTATTCCACTTTTGATGAGCTTCCGGAGCATCACAAAAGAGTGTCAGAAATGGTTGTGGAGCGCGCCCGCCGTCTGGTGGAACACAGAAAGGATGTGACGATCCTTCTGGATTCTATTACAAGGCTTGCCAGAGCATATAATCTTTGTGTGCAGCCAAGCGGAAGAACCCTTTCTGGAGGTCTTGATCCCGCAGCTCTTCACATGCCCAAAAGATTTTTTGGCGCAGCCCGCAATATGAGAGAGGGCGGAAGCCTTACCATTCTTGCCACAGCGCTTGTGGACACAGGCAGCAAAATGGATGATGTGATCTACGAGGAATTTAAGGGAACAGGAAATATGGAGCTGGTGCTTGACCGCAGGCTTCAGGAAAAGCGAGTATTTCCTGCCATTGACATTCAGAAA
>NZ_HF999079.1:0-822 GCF_000433815.1 Blautia sp. CAG:257 | reverse complement strand
CCCGCCGTGAGGACCTTCTTCTCAGCCGCGAGGAGCAGGAAACTGTGTCTTCTATGCGCAAGGCTCTGAACAGTCTGAAGGCAGATGAGGCCGTGGAGCAGATCCTGAATATGTTTTCCAGAACCAGAACAAATGCGGAATTTGTACAGACTGCAAAAAAACAGAAATTTTTATAAATATCTTGCATTTATGAAAGGAGTATGTTATACTCAGGAAGCTGTAAAATAATAAATTCGTCTACTCATACACGAATAGAAAATAATAGAAAGAAATACAGAGAGGTGAAAATCATGCGCGAAGGAATCCATCCGAATTATCATCAGGCAACTGTAACCTGCAACTGTGGAAACACATTTGTAACAGGTTCTACAAAAGAAGATATCCATGTGGAAATCTGCTCTAAATGCCATCCGTTCTACACAGGACAGCAGAAGGCTGCACAGGCTCGCGGACGTATTGATAAGTTCAACAGAAAATACGGCTTAAACAAATAATTGAACAATATGAAAACGTGAGAACAGGTTGAGGTTGGGAAATCTCAACCTGTCTTTGCTTTCAGACAAAAGAGCTTATGACAGATGGAGAATATGAAAATATGAAGTCATCAAATATCGGCGGCCAGGCAGTCATGGAAGGAATCATGATGCGGCATAAGGATAAGTATTCCATTGGTGTCCGCCGTCCTGACGGAGAGATCGAGTTAAAGGTAGAAGATTATAAATGTACGTTTGGCAATGCCAAAATCTGGCGGAAACCTCTGATCCGGGGAGTGGTCAGCTTTGTGGACAGCCTGGTGGTGGGAACAAAATGCCTCATGTACTC
>NZ_HF999078.1:18730-19104 GCF_000433815.1 Blautia sp. CAG:257 | reverse complement strand
GGTTGCCTGCTTAAAATTCTCTTTAAACGATTTAAAAAAGCTTCGGAATATGTATGCCTCTTCATTTCTCACCATCTTCATTGTCACATAATACAAAGCCGTCAGAGATGCTCCTGCCGTAACAATCGGTATACAACAGATAATACAGAGAAGATTCAGCATGCAGAGATCTGCAATTTTCCCCATAAATACAAAAAACTTGTTATCCATATTAAAAAAACGACCCATATCTTACTGCTCCTTTGTTCTTAAATGTGAATCATTGTCTAACAGTATAACGAAAAAAGACAGAAAAAGCAAGCTTCACGGAAGAATCAGACGGTCAACTGTCACAAATTCCCATCCCTGCTCTGTAAACTCGTCAACCAGATCCA
>NZ_HF999078.1:1030-18647 GCF_000433815.1 Blautia sp. CAG:257 | reverse complement strand
GATGATAGAACCGTTTTTAATATTTTTACGTACTGTTTGGATCACATTTTCTGTATTTTGTGTTTTCCAGTCCAGAGTATCTATGGTCCAGAATACGGGAATCATCTCTACACAAAACTCTGTGTCCTTTTTCCAGACGCCATAGGGAGGGCGCATGTATACAGGATACTCTCCTGTAATCTCATAAATTCTGTTGTTTGTTTTCAGTATTTCCTCCCTGGCTGCGGCATCGGAAGCTCTGTCCAGCCGCACATGATTATAGGTATGGTTTCCTATTAAATGACCCTCTCTGTGCATCCTTTTTACAATATCCTCGTTTCCTTCTATTGACTTTCCCAAAAGGAAAAAGGAAACTTTAACTCCTCTCTCCTTCAGACCGTCCAGAAGCTTCCCGGTATATTCCGGGTCAGGTCCGTCGTCAAATGTCAGCGCAATCTGAGGTCTTTCCCGGTCATCCCTTCCCAGTCTCTGCATTCCCTCTCCGGCAATTATGCCGGCTGCCGAAATACCTGTCTCCTGAACCGCAGCGCCGTTCGTCCGGTTCAGCAGCGCAAATACAGCAAGCAAAATCCCCAGGCAAATAAAACAGCTTTCAGATTTTCTTCTGGATCTTCTCAACTGCAGCCGCTCCTGTTCTCTCACTTCCATAAAGATTCTATGCAGGACAAAGAGGATTCCATGACTGTACAGCCAGAGTTTCATAAAAGAGGATTGTGTAAGCTTTTAAAAACCGAAAAAACAGGGACTGATTTCTGTTTTCACACAAAAAATCAGTCCCTGCCGAATACTGAAATCCCAAATCTCCGCTCAGGGTTTTCATGAAGCTCCCCAAAAGCTTCCGGAACATATTCTATTTGTTAAGCATGATCTTTAACTGCGCTTCAATTGCTTCCGCACATCTTTCAAACCCGAGTTTTCCACTGTTCAGGCAAAGATCATAATTGGTGGCATCATTCCACACACCACCTGTAAACTTACGGTAATACTCCTGTTTTCTTTTGTCATCTTTTAAAAGAAACTTCTCAATTTCTTCCCTGGAACCGGAAATCTTTTCGGATGCCTGTTCCACGCGGAAATCCCAGGGCGCGTGTACAAACACACGCAGGGTATTGGGACGGTCCTTCAGCACATAGTTCACGCAGCGCCCTACGATCACATAGGATTCTTTTTCTGCAAGATCTTTTACAACCTTCGCCTGATAGCTGAAA
This sequence comes from Blautia sp. CAG:257, assembly GCF_000433815.1. Taxonomy (NCBI): domain Bacteria; kingdom Bacillati; phylum Bacillota; class Clostridia; order Lachnospirales; family Lachnospiraceae; genus Blautia; species Blautia sp. CAG:257. Next base: position 17,439 of record NZ_HF999078.1, on the reverse strand, counting down.
ATATTTTCATCAGAAATAAATTCCTTACTGTCCGGCTGAACCAGCTTTCCCCTGTAAAGTGAGGACTTATTAAACAGGGATGGCTTTATTTTGTTTCCGCCTTCAACCTTTCCAAAAAGTCCCAGATCGATCCCGCTTTCATCAGAAGCCATCCGGATGATCTCTTTGTCATAGAATGAAATTCCCAGCTTTTCTGCAAGCATCTTTCCTACGGTACGTCCGCCGCTTCCATACTGTCTTGCAATTGAAATTACTATATGCTCATCCATTCTTATTCCTCCTTGCAACATTCCCACAGCTTTCAAAGCTGTTTTATTCTCCCAGATAAGCCTTCTGTACTGCCTCGTTGTGAAGCAGGTCATCCGCCTTTCCTTCCAGAGTAATACTTCCTGTTTCCAGTACATAAGCTCTGTCTGCAATGGAAAGGGCTTTTTTTGCATTCTGTTCTACCAGAAGAACTGTAGTTCCACTTTCGCTTACTTCTTTGATAATATCAAAGATCTCGTTTACAAAAATCGGTGACAGTCCCATAGACGGCTCATCCATCAGAATAATCCTTGGTTTGCTCATAAGAGCCCGTCCCATGGCCAGCATCTGCTGCTCTCCTCCTGATAAGGTTCCGGAACGCTGTCCCTGACGCTCTTTCAGACGTGGAAATCTTTTGTACACCATTTCAAGGCTCTGCGCGATCTCGTTTTTATCTTTGCGGGTATACGCGCCCACAAGAAGATTCTCATAAACGGTCATATCAGCAAATACTCGTCTTCCCTCCGGAACATGAGCCATTCCCATTTGTACGATCTTATGCGCCGGAACTTTCAGAAGATCCGTTCCCTCAAACATAATGCTTCCCGCTTTGGCCGGAAGAATTCCTGTCAGTGTCTGAAGGGTTGTAGTCTTTCCTGCACCATTGGCGCCGATCAGAGCAATTACCTCCCCCTGATTTACCTCAAAAGAAATTCCCTTCAGAGCCTGGATCACTCCATAATAAACCTGAAGATCCTTTACTTCCAACATTGCCATGATTACGTTCCTCCTATTCTCCCAGATATGCCGTGATAACGGTCGGATCATTCAGTACCTCTGAGGTTTCTCCCTCAGTAAGCACCTGTCCGAAATTCAGCACGGTCAGCTTTTCGCAGATACCGCCCACCAGTTTCATATCATGCTCAATGAGAAGGGTAGTCATATGGAAATGCTCCTGTACAAAACGAATGGTATCCATCAGCTCCTGAGTCTCATTTGGATTCATTCCGGCTGCCGGCTCATCCAGAAGCAGAAGCTTTGGATCTGTGGCAAGAGCCCGGGCAATTTCCAGTTTACGCTGTTTACCATAAGGAAGGTTTCCTGCAAGGATCTCAGCTTCTTTGTCCAGATCAAAGACCTTCAGAATCTCCATTGCCTTCTCGTTCATTTCTTTTTCAACTTTAAAATACTTCGGCAGTCTCAGGATTCCGGTCAGAGTAGAATACTGATAATGGTTATGAAGACCAACCTTTACATTATCCAGAACCGACATATCCTTAAACAGACGGATATTCTGGAAGGTACGGGCAATTCCGGCCTTATTAATCTCTATCGTGCTTTTTCCTGTAATATCCTGTCCGTCCAGTCTGATAATTCCTTCTGTAGGCTTATATACGCCTGTCAGAAGATTAAAAACTGTTGTTTTTCCAGCCCCGTTGGGACCGATCAGTCCGTAAAGCTGGCCTTTTTCTATATTAATATGAAAGCCGTCAACTGCGCGAAGACCACCAAACTGAATTGACAAATGATTTACTTCCAGCATTGCCATAATCAAGCCGCCTCCTTTTTCATTTTTCCGCCCCGGATTTTTTCTGCCATACGGCTTCTCCATGTTCTTGCTGCCGGAGCCCAGTTAAAGAGCATCATGACGATCAGAACAATCGCATAGATCAGCATACGATAATTTGCAAATCCGCGGAGAAGTTCCGGAAGAGCATAAAGGATGATCGCCGCGATCATGGAACCACGGAGATTTCCGATACCGCCCAGAACCACATATACCAAAATCAGGATCGACATATTATAGTCAAATACCGACACCTTAAGCATGGAAATATTATGGGCATAAAGCACACCTGCCACACCTGCCAGAGCTGCGGAAACCGTAAATGCCAGAAGCTTGTATTTTGTCACATTGATTCCCACTGATTCTGCAGCAATACGGTTATCTCTTGTGGACATAACAGCACGGCCGCTTCTGGAATGAACCAGATTCTGAACAATAAACAGGGTAAGCAGAACAAGGATCACACCGATCAGGAAAAAATATGGCTTAATATCTTTATAAAGAGTGGCTGTTCCGGAAATACCAAGAGCGCCCTTCATAATCTTTTTGCCGCCTGCCGCAAGCTCAAGGCCTGAGGATGTTGTTGTCGCATGAATACCGTTTTTATCCACACCAACATAAAGAATGTTGATCAGATTCTTAATAATCTCACCAAAAGCAAGGGTAACAATGGCAAGATAATCGCCCCGAAGTCTCAGAACCGGAATACCGATCAAAATACCAAACACACCTGCCACTGCCGCTCCGATCAGGATCGCCAGAATAAATCTCGGAACAGGCGGAAGAGCGTCTGCCGCAAGATGGGAAAACAGAGCGCTGGAATATGCGCCTACGCACATAAAGCCTGCGTGACCCAGACTCAGCTCGCCGGAAAATCCTACTACAAGGTTCAGAGAGATTGCTGCGATCGTATAAACGCACAGAGGAACCAGAAGTCCTGTCAGAAGTCTGGAGAGATTTCCTGTGGAGGAAAGAGTCTGGACTACTGCAAACAGAACGATCACAATTCCATATGTTATAAAATTACTTCTTGTTGTTTTATTCATCTTTTTTTTCATATCGGCCACCTTATACTTTCTCCTGAATGTTTTTGCCAAACAGTCCGGTAGGTTTCACAAGGAGCACGACAATCAGTACTGCAAACACGATCGCGTCCGCAACCTGGGATGAAATGTAGGCTTTTCCGAAAATCTCAATAATTCCCAGAAGGATACCGCCCACCATGGCTCCCGGGATTGATCCGATACCGCCGAAAACTGCCGCCACAAAGGCTTTGATACCAGGCATTGCCCCTGTATACGGAGTCAGTGTGGGATATGCAGAGCAGAGAAGAAGTCCTGCGATAGCAGCAAGACCTGAACCAATGGCAAAGGTCAGTGAAATAGTTGCATTTACATTCACGCCCATTAACTGAGCTGCATCTCTGTCCTCAGAAACTGCCTGCATGGCGCGTCCGGGCTTGGTTTTACGTACAAACCAGGTCAGAGCCACCATAATGACAACACTGACAACAATCGTAACGATCGTGATTCCTTTAATGACAAGCTGTCCGTCAAACAGAGTCACTGACGGAACGTCAATCACTGTAACAAAGCTCTTGGCATCTGCTCCGAAGATCAGAAGAGCCAGATTCTGCAAAAGGTAGCTGACACCAATTGCAGTGATCAGAACCGCAAGATTGGAGGACGCTTTTCTGAGAGGACGATATGCGACCTTTTCGATCACAACGCCCAGTACCGTACACACCACAACAGAAAGTATCACTGCCGGAACCGGCCCCATTCCTCCTCTGGTGACTGCGGTGAGGATCACAAAAGCTCCGACCATGATGACATCACCATGGGCAAAGTTCAGCATCTTCGCGATTCCATACACCATCGTGTAGCCCAGTGCAATGATCGCATAGATACTTCCCAGGCTGATTCCATCTTTTAAATAAGATATAAAACTCATAGTGCACCTCATATAAAAATTTTATTGTTGCATAAAAAGAAACGGAGGACAGTCCTTATGCACAGGCACCATCCCCCGTCCCTTAATTTTCCAGTGTATATTTATTCACTGATTATTCCATTTCTTTGTATTCGCCGTTTTCAATCACAAATGCCTTAGGTTCCTTGTCGCACTCGCCGTCTTCTGTCCATGTAGCTTTTCCGGTAAGTCCGTCAAGCTCGATCTCAAGCATAGCCTCAGACATTGCCACACTGATATCCTCGTTTGCCATATCCGGTGTGATCTCTGCTGCATCTGCTGCTGCCTTCATTGCATAGATCACATCATAAGCATCTGCTGCGAACTGATTAGGAGTCTCGCCGTTATTGGCATCGCCGTAAGCTTTTACAAATGCCTGGCTTGCCTCATCCTCTGAAGTTGCAGAGAAAGGAGTCAGAAGCATAACGCCTTCTGCAAGGGAGGTATCAAAGTTCTCAACGCCAAGGATTCCGTCCATACCGTCAACACCAAAGAATTTGATATCCATTCCAGCTTCGGATGCCTGCTGAAGGATCAGAGCATTATCTGAATAGTAGTTTGGCAGGAAAAGAAGTTCTGCGCCGCTGTCAGCAATTTTTTTCAGCTGTACGGAATAGTCTGTGTTATTGTCTGTTGTATATGCCTCGTCAGCAACAATCTCAAGACCATTTTCTTCTGCCGCTTCCACAAAGGAATCATGTACGCCGGAGTTATAATCAGCCATGGAATCATAGAGAACCGCTACCTTTGTCGCAAGTCCATGCTCGCCGATATACTCTGCAGACTTTGCTCCCTGAGCCGGGTCTGTAAAGCACATACGGAACTCATTGCTTCCTGCTGTAATAGAATCAACAGCTGTTGCAGACGGTGTAAACAGGAAAGTACTCTCTGCCGCCTCTGCTCCTACTGCAATACAGGAACCGGAAGTAGTTGCTCCGCAAAGCATCTGCATTCCTTTATCAAGAAGGTCGTTGTAAGCATTTACTGCTTTCTCCGGATCTCCCATATCATCTCCGGCATCAAGTACCTCCACCTGATATCCGTTAAATCCGCCGGCTTCATTGATCTCGTCTGCTGCGATTTTTGCTGCGTTATACACATTTGTACCATACTGTGCATAATCACCTGTCATCGGTCCGATCACGCCGATTTTAAAAGTTTCGTCTCCTTCTGCAAATACCGCTGTGGGCATGGCTGCTGTTGCTGCCACTGCAGCTGCTGCTGTTACACTTAACACTTTTTTCCAGTTTCTCATAACAAATCTCCTCCTTAAACTTGTAACGATTATCAGTATCCTGTTCTTCTGCGGACAGATAAGGTTAAAAAAGCCCACTGGATCACCAGCCGGCTTTGGCTTCCCCTCTGACTTTCGCTCGCTAATACTTTAATGTTTTGATTATAGCATCTGGTATATTTGATTTCAAGTGTAAATTTATAAAATATTTATATTTAAAAAACCGGTATCCTATACAGAATACCGGTTCCGGAAGGAGATGTCTCTCCTGTGATTCATTATTTACTTATGCGATCGCTTTTTTAGCAATCTCTGCAAGTGCTTTGAAGCCTTCTGCATCGTTTACTGCAAGCTCAGCAAGCATCTTTCTGTTGATGTCGATGTTTGCAACTTTCAGTCCGTGCATCATCTTGCTGTAGGAAAGTCCGTTCATTCTTGCAGCAGCGTTGATACGTGCGATCCAGAGCTGTCTGAACTGACGTTTTTTCTGCTTTCTTCCTGCGTAGGAGCTTGCAAGAGCTCTCATTACAGACTGTTTTGCAATTCTATACTGTTTGGAACGGGCTCCTCTGTAACCCTTTGCCAGCTTTAATGTACGATTATGTTTTTTCTTTGCGTTTAATCCGCCTTTAATTCTTGCCATTTCTTAATTTCCTCCTGTTCGTCTTCTCTTCTTACTTCTTATAAATAAGGCAGTGCTTTCTTGATATTCTTCAGGTTTGTGGAATCAACAACAGTGGCCTTTCTGAGATTTCTCTTTCTTTTCTGAGATTTCTTTGTTAAGATATGGCTCTTATAAGCTTTGTTTCTCATGATCTTTCCGGTACCAGTTTTTTTGAAGCGTTTTGCTGCTGCTCTACATGTTTTAATCTTAGGCATTTTTATTTCCTCCTTGATTCGTGGTTCTGTTTTATATTTCACATTACTGCTGTGTCCGTAACCGGACACGGAAACAGTAATTGCTTAACGTTTTTCGCTGAGAAACATTGTCATGCTTCTTCCCTCGATCTTGGGAGCTTTTTCCACTACAGCGATATCTTTCAGAAGCTCCGCAAAATCATCCAGCACGTGTCTGCTGCTTGCCATATGAGCCATTTCTCTTCCACGGAAACGCAGAGTGACTTTTACGCGGTCACCTTTTGTAAGGAATTTCCTTGCAGCGTTTACCTTTGTCTTTAAGTCATTCGTATCAATATTAGGAGAGAGACGTACCTCTTTAATGTCAATCGTTTTCTGTTTCTTTTTGGCTTCTTTTTCCTTACGGGAAAGTTCGTAACGGTATTTTCCGTAATCAATGATCTTGCATACCGGCGGCTTTGCCTGCGGTGCGATCTTTACAAGGTCAAGTCCTGCCTCCTGTGCCTTAAACATGGCCTCTTTTGCAGACATGATACCAAGCTGGGCTCCGTCTGCTCCGATCAGACGTACTTCTTTGTCTCTGATTTGTTCGTTAATCATTAAATTGCTAATTGTTGTACACCTCCATACCTGTAAATGATATACCCTGACTTTTTGCACGTTTCTGTGAAACAAAAAAAGCATGGACGAATCCACACTCTGCTCATATTCCCGCTGCACGGCTCTCTGATATCAACAGACAGCTTCTGCGCTGTGCATTTATCTGAAAGGAAAATCCTGTCTTACAAATGCTGAGACATATAAACCCGAGACGCATCCTGTGCGCTAAGGTGAGAGTGAACTCTGCTTTGTTTTCTTCACGTACTGTAACAGGATATCATGACTTTCATGTAAAGTCAAGAACTTTTATGTATTTTTTTAAACCACCCCACCCTCAATGACAGTCTCCTGTCCGGTACCTTTTCCTGTTCTGCCGGAATTCCGTATTTTATTTCCTGTGAAGATCCATACGGAATTACTGTTTTTCCGGCAAACAGCAAAGCGGAACGTTTTTGTCTGCCGGGACGGGTGGTATAAATTGTCCTGCTTTCCTGATAAATAAAAAAAGAACTCCTTCCGACAGAAATCCTGTCATCATCAGTTCTCCGTGTTTATTTCGTTACGACAACCTGCCGTTATCGGTACTGCAGTTTTTATTTTATACGGGAGCAATTGTATTAAAGAGTAATGACCTCAATCTTACATAGGATGGAGATGGTGGCGATAAACATTTTAAAAGGCTGTCTTAAAAATATTTATCCTTTCACTGATAACTTGCTTACAGAAATGTCGCTTACAGATCTTGTTCGCTGAAAAGCGGCATTTTACACTTATTTTTGCGAGCTCACCCCTTTGTGGGCGATTGCTCCCTGTATGTAACTAATATAACATATTCTGTGATGATACACAATAAAAATATTGCGTTATTTCAAAAAATTTAAAATTTTTTGACCACAAATGCTGCCCTCTTTTTTTACTGTATACTACATTTTTCTGTGATAATTTTGCCGTGATAATCCTTACCCTGTTAATCTGCAGAATAAAATCCGAAAATACGGAAATATTACATAAGGCAATGATTTATTTAAGGAGGACACAACCATGACAATACTCAACTGCAGTGCAGTAACCTGTATTTATAACAAAGATCAGCTGTGCTCCCGCGGAGAGATCGAAGTAATGGGGCATGATGCCCGGGTTTCTGATGAAACCAGCTGCGGAAGTTTCCGTGACCGGAACAGCGCCTCAGTAACAAACAGTGAAAAAGAATCCTGCGGCTGCGAAAAAATCCGTATTGACTGCAAGGCTCATGAGTGCACTTACAACGAGCACTGTAAATGTACGGCCTCTGCCATTGACATCAACGGTCAGAATGCCAGCACAAGCAAAGAAACAAAGTGCAAAACTTTTGCATGTAAATGCTGACACCTTTTGCCGGAAGCAAACATATACAGTCCGGTCTGTATATGCTGTTTCATATGTCAGTATAAAGCTGTTTAAAAAAGGACATTGCCCGCAGGCAATGTCCTTTTTGCATTGGTTTCAGTTTTATCTGTTTTTCAGGAAATCCGGAATCTGGATATCCTTTTTCTGAACTGTACTTGTAGGCATCTTTGTACCATAAGATGAATTCATGTTCGGAAGAGAAAAGCTCGGCATATTGATACCGCCAGCCTGCTTTGCCGCTCCTGTCTGTGCAGCCGGTTTTCTTACAGAAAACGGTGAAGATGCATTGCTTCTTCCGCCAAAGGAAGAACCTGCCTTCGGAGCTGCATCGGTAAGTCCTGTAGCGATAACTGTGATTCTTGCATAATCAGCAACAGAATCATCATACATCGCACCAAAGATGATATTTGCTTCCTCTCCTGTCAGCTCCTGTACATAGCTTGCCGCATCATTTGCATCCATAAGAGAAATATCACCTGAAATATTAATGATTACATGAGTTGCGCCTTTAATGGTTGTCTCAAGAAGCGGGGAGGATACTGCCTGCTGAACAGCTTCCATAGCCTTGTCGTCTCCTCTTGCCTCTCCAATACCGATATGAGCGATGCCCTTGTCTGTCATAACAGTCTGAACATCTGCAAAGTCAAGGTTGATCAGTGCCGGCAGATTGATCAAATCGGTGATTCCCTGAACCGCCTGCTGAAGAACTTCGTCAGCCTTGCGGAGTGCCTCCGGCATAGTTGTCCGGCGGTCAACAATCTCGAGAAGCTTGTCATTCGGAATAACGATCAGTGTATCCACTGCCTTTTTCAGATTCTCGATTCCTGCAAGAGCATTGTTCATACGTGTCTTTGCTTCAAAACGGAAAGGTTTTGTTACCACGCCAACAGTAAGGATTCCCATTTCCTTTGCTGCTGCTGCGATTACCGGTGCCGCACCTGTTCCGGTGCCGCCGCCCATACCACAGGTAACAAATACCATATCAGCGCCTTCTATTAACTGTTTTACTTCTTCTATACTTTCCTCAGCGGCCTTCTGACCAACTTCCGGCTGTGCTCCAGCACCAAGACCTTTCGTTATCTTTTCACCAATCTGAAGTACTGTTGGAGCTTTACAGAGGGTTAAGGCCTGTTTGTCAGTGTTGACACCTACAAACTCAACTCCTCCGATGGTCTCTTCCACCATTCTGTTTACAGCATTATTTCCAGCTCCGCCCACACCAATGACTATAATCTTGGCAGAGGACTCAGCTTCATTTGACATAATCTCTAACAATGTACTTCCTCCTTTTATTTCCCCGATATTTATCGTAATCTACCTGCATATAGTATATCATATATTTTTTTCTAAAATTAATCAACTACTATTTTTGTTTTTTTATACTTTTTTCATGTATTTTCGTCATTTACAGCTTAATATCCATCGCCGTAATAAGCGTCTTCCCCGCTTTCATCATAGGCTCCTGTTTCCTCTGAACCATCCGAATACTCACCGGATTCCTCGCTGTAGCCGTCCTCATATCCCGGATCAGAATACTCTCCTTCTGACTCATAAGAGCTGTCTTCAGAGCTTTCGTCCTCATTGCTTCCGTCAGCTTCTTCCGTATTTTCCGGCATTGGGCCTACATAGTTTCCTTCTCTGTCATACTCTCCGGTTCCGGTGAAGCCTCCTTCTTCATTATATCCTCCTGTCCAGTCTCCCATTGCGTCAATGGTTTCCTGTGTGGGAGCAGGACCTACATAATTCCAGTTTGCATCATACTCACCTTCTCCGGTGTAATCGCCTTCCTCATCATAGCCGCCAACCCATTTTTCAAGGGCATAGTCAAGGGCTGTCATAGGCTTCGGTCCCACATGCTTTCCGCTTTCGTCATACTCGCCGTCTCCGGTATATTCACCGTTTTCATCGTAGCCGCCGGTCCAGTTTTCTGCTGTCACTTCCTCTATTTCCGCCTCAAAGGTAATGGTCTTTACAGAATCCGTTACATTTTCCGCATGCAGGATGCCTTTCTGACCTGCAAGCTGGGGAAGAATCGCGATCACCCGTGTCATTTTATCTTCAAGATTCACATCTTTGCCCAGATTGACTGTAATATCTCCATAAAGAAGACTGATCTCATAGCTTTCGTCAAATTGAATATGATCCGGCAGACTGTCATTTTTGGCAAAAATAGTAGAAAGAGCAACCGCAGTGTTCAGAACGGTTTCTTTTATGGGAAGCTTTTCTCCTTTTACTACCCGTTTCACAGATATCCCGTCAAAAAAAGGAACTTTTTTATCCTGTGTTTTTTCACTTTCAATAAACATGCCGTTCCGGTCAAAATAAATATAGCTGTCCAGATAGGGAATACAGCCCACTGCCTTCTTTTCCTTTATGCTGACCACGATGGTGTTTCTGTTTGACCGTGTCACCTTAAAGCCTTCCACAAAGGGAATATCCCCTGTGTCGTCTGTGGTATAAAGGATGGGGGCAAGAACAGAGTTTTCTGCCATTGGTCCCCGAAGGACCATGGCCTTTATCTCTTTTTCCGTATAATGACCGCTTCCCATAATCTCCACATTTTCTACCTTAAAATAAAGAAAGAAAAAAAGCACACCTGCCAGAAGACAGGCTCCTATTCCCCCAAGTACTATTTTTTTCTGCTTATCCGATATGTTCAGTTTTTTTCTGTATTTTGATGTTCTCATAAAAATGCAGTTCCTGTATCCTCTTCTATCTGCGCGCCCAAAGACGCCAGATCCTCACATATATGCTCATATCCCCGGTAAATAAAGGAACATCCTTCGATGACAGTTTCCCCCTGCGCCGCAAGAGCTGCCACAAGCAGCGCCGCTCCCCCTCGCAGTTCTCTGGCTCTCACTGTACATCCTCTGAGACAGGTTCCTCCCTGTATACTGGCCTCTCTGCCGGAAACAGCAACAGAGGCGCCCATTTTATTCAGTTCCTCTACAATCCTGAACCGGTTTTCAAAAATATTTTCCCGTATGCGGCTTTTCCCCGGAATGGTTGTCAGTACTGCCATGAGAGGAGACTGAAGATCTGTGGGAAACCCCGGATACGTATCCGTTTCCAGAAACGGTACCGGAAATGCTGTTCCGCTTCCGTCAGCTATTAGTTTACCACTCCTGCGGTTATATTGTCCACCCATTTTCCCATACACTTCAAGAAATGCATCCAGCTCTCCCTCAGGCGGATTGGAGATCGTGATCTTCCCTCTTGTTGCCGCTGCAGCACATAAATATGTTCCCGCCACAATACGGTCAGGAGGAATCTGCATATTTCCGGCTTTTAATTCTTTCACGCCTGTGATTCTGATACAGTGAGTTCCTTCTCCCTGAATTTCAGCTCCCATGCTGCGAAGATATCTGCACAGCCACACGATTTCCGGCTCTCTGGCACAGTTTCTGAGAACCGTATGCCCCTCTGCCAGAACAGCGGCCAGAATCCCCTGCTCTGTAGCGCCTACGCTGATTTTTCCAAAAACAATCTCTGCCCCTTTCAGACATCCGGCCTCAGCTTCCAGACTGTTTTCTTTTTCTTGTACACAGGCTCCCAGACAGCGCAGCACATACAAATGCTGATCAACCGGACGTTTTCCTATTACGCAGCCTCCGGGATATCCCATGGAGCCTTTTTTGTTCCTTGCCAGAAGCGCCCCCAGAAGAATCACTGATGATCGCATTTTTCCGGTACTGTCTCCGGAAACTTCTGTTCCATCCGCTCTGCTACAGTCAAGATAAAGGGTATTTTTTTCCCACCAGGTAAGAGCACCCAGGGATCTGAGAATGTCCTCCATACAATACACATCAGCTATGGCAGGACATCCCTTCAGCACGCTGACTCCTCTGTGAAGCAAAGAAGCTGCCATCATGGGCAGCGCAGAATTTTTGGAGCCCTGTATGGATATGGTACCCTGAAGCGGCTTTCCTCCTGTAATGCGAATTTTATCCAAACCGTCACTCCCCAAAAGCCCTCTTCCTTTTATCCTATGCTGTTTTTTCTTTTCTGTGACTGCTCACACTGAGAGCCAGCCCCATCTCTGCCAGAAGAAATACCACGGAGGTTCCTCCATAGCTGATAAAAGGAAGGGTGATTCCCGTATTGGGGATCGTGTTGGTAACAACAGAAATGTTAAGAATCACCTGAATTGCCATATGCCCCATAATACCGGCGCTGATCAGAGTTCCCTGAAGATCTCTGCTGTGCATGGCTGTCACGCAGAGCCGCCATAAAAGAAGGGCAAATATTATGATCAGAATCCCGGCTCCCACAAGCCCCAGCTCTTCACATATAATAGAAAAGATCATGTCATTCTGAGCTTCCGGAACAAAGCCCAGCTTCTGGAGACTGCTGCCCAGCCCCCGCCCGAACAGCCCGCCGCTTCCTATGGCGTACAGTCCCTGAATGGTCTGAAAGCCTTTTTCATATTTTTCCGGATTTCTCCAGATAGCCAGACGTTCCAGACGATAGCTTTCTGCAGCAAGAAACACTGTAATAAATGCAACTCCCGCACTTCCCATACCGACGAACTGCACATATCCCGGACTTGACACAAAAATAAGGATCACTCCGATTCCCAGAATAATGATAGCCGTACTGAGATTGTTGGAACCCACCAGTCCCACAATAGGAAGAAGTGTTGCCATGGTACGGCACATAAACCATATGCCGGATGTTTTTTTGCGGCTTCTGTCAATCTGCCATGCAAGAAAAAGAATCACTGCCACTTTGGCAAATTCTGAAGGCTGAAAAGACAGAGGTCCCAGGCTCAGCCATCTTTTGGATCCATTGATCTCCTGTCCCACCAGAAGAACAGCCGTAGACAGAACAACAGACATCAGATAAACAACCGGAGCAAGCGAAACCCAGAAATGATAATCCGTTTCCGATACCACATACATGGCTGCCAGTCCCAGGGCTGTTGCAAACAGCTGTTTTTTGAAATAATAAAAGGAATCATGAAATCTCACTCTCCCATTGTAAGAACTGGCGCTGTACAGAAACACCAGACCGAATACTGCAAGAAAAATCACAAGGATCAACAGAAGGGCATCGGGTCTTCCCTTTTTTCTCTGTGGCTGCTGTGACATAAGTGCCTCCCTGCTGCCGCGTTATTAATAAATATGAAGTTTTTCATAAAAAATGACCGGTTCGTACATTTGCGTACTTCCGGTCATTTTTACCCTCATATCCATCAGAGATTTTTTACATATTCCTTAAAACAGTCTCCGCGCTGCTCATAATTGTCAAACTGTCCCCAGCTTGCGCAGGCAGGAGAAAGAAGAACCGCCTCACCCGGCTGAGCCTTTTCTGCGCAGATCTTTACTGCTTCCTGAAGATTTTCACAGAGAATGCAGGAACAAACACCCAGCCGCTCTGCAGCCTCTCTGATTTTTTCCTTTGTCTGTCCGATGAGAACCAGACTTCTTACCTTGCCGTCAAAACTGTTCAGCCATTCATCATAGCTGGAGCCTTTGTCGTAACCGCCTCCGATCAGCCAGGTAGGACGGTTCATTGCCTGGATTCCCTTGATTGCCGCATCCGGATTGGTTCCTTTGGAATCATTGTAATAGACAACTCCGTTCTTTTCAGTCACATACTCGATCCTGTGCTCTACCGCTGTAAATTCGCAGATACTTTTTCGGATACTTTCAACAGATACGCCTGCATAATAGGCCATAGCCGCTGCAGCCATTACATTTTCAAAGTTATGTTTGCCCAGCAGCTTCAGATCGTCTGTTTTTACAAGAGAAATCTCCTGATCCTCTGTTTTCAGAATGATCTGTCCGTCCTCCAGGAAAATTCCTTTTTCCAGTCTTCTTTCACTGGAAAAATATACGGTCTGCGGCACAATATTTTTTCCGAATTCTCTGAGAACCGGATCCTCATAGTTCAGAACACACACATCCTCCGGCTTCTGATTTTTTACGATCAGTTCCTTCACACGGATATATTCTTCCATAGTATGATGACGGTTCAGATGATCCTCTGTAATATTCAGAATCGCGCTGACACAAGGAGCGAACTTTTCAATGGTTTCAAGCTGAAAGCTGGAGATCTCAGCCACTGTCACAGAATCCTCTTTCATTTCCAGAGCTTTGGAAGTATAAGGAGTTCCGATATTTCCAACTACAAATACAGAATCCTCGGCATCCTCCATGATCTTTCCAAGAAGGGCTGTTGTTGTTGTTTTTCCGTTTGTTCCGGTAATTGCAAGAACTCGCCCTTTTCCTGTACGGAAAGCAAGTTCAACCTCTCCCCATACCGGAAGGCCCTGCTCATAAAAGCTTTTTACCAGAGGAAGGTCCGTCGGTACCCCGGGGCTTAACACTGCCAGATCAAGGCTTTTCTGTACCTCTTCCGGAAGCCCGCCTGCGTAGATATCCGTTTCTTTTATACTGGCAGTCTTATGTAATACTGCTTCTTTGTCCAGATCCGGGTTTCCGTCATACAGAACCGGGCAGGCTCCGACCTGTCCCAGAAGCTCTGCTGCTCCGATTCCGCTTTTTCCGGAACCAAATACCAGAACCCGTTTTCCTTTTAAGTCCATCACTGTTTTCCTCCTTCAATTAAAGCGCCAGAAATGCGATCAGGCACATCACAGCAGTTACCACTGAGAACACTGCCACGATCCTTGTCTCTGACCAGCCGCAAAGCTCAAAATGATGGTGGATAGGAGCCATTTTGAAGATTCGTTTTCCGTGAGTAGCTTTAAAGTATGTTACCTGGATCATAACAGAAAGAACCTCAACAAAATAGATCAGTCCCACCAGGAGAAGGAATAAAGGCATCTGAAGCACATAGGCTGTTCCGGCCACAAAGCCGCCCAGAGCCAGAGATCCGGTATCTCCCATAAAAATTCTGGCAGGATATACATTAAAAAGAAGGAAGCCCATAAGACCGCCTACAACTGCGCAGGTAACAGGCTCAATCCCGCTTTTTGTTCCAATGGACATCACAGTAAAGAAAACTGCAACGATCAGCGTCACACTGGATGCAAGACCGTCAAGACCGTCTGTAAAGTTGACGCCGTTTACCGTACCGATCACAGCGATAAACAGAAGAGGAACTGCCAGCACCCCAAGATTCAGATAGTGTTCCGGCCAGAACGGGATTTTCATGGTCAGAGAAATATCTGTATAGTTAAGGATATAAAAGGCAAAAATACCAGTAACTACCACCTGAAGCAGAAATTTCTGCCATGCAAGAAGACCGTCGGAACGCTTCAGCACAACCTTCAGATAGTCATCAAGAAATCCGATGATTCCAAATCCCAGTGTCAGAAACAGGATCGGAATGATAGCCGGATAATCCTTTACATAAAACAGAGACGTTACAACTGCCGCAATCAGAAATATAATGCCTCCCATGGTAGGAGTTCCTGCTTTTTTCAGATGGGACTGCACGCCCTCCACCCGTTCTGTCTGGCCCATTTTCAGTTTTCTGAGAAACGGGATAATCACAGGTCCCAGAATCAGGCTGATTGCAAAAGAAACCAGAACCGGTATTACAACTTGATAATTCATCCTCACACCTCTTATCATTCTTTTGTTTTTATATCATAACCAGTATAAGGCTTTTCCGGGAAATTATCAACCCTCAGTAATGGCACTGTTACTGTCAGTTAATAATGGCGCGTTTTCTTTTACTGCTCCTCTTGTCCGGACAGGCTCCGCTCATCCTCCTCTGATTTTTCTGACTTTGTTTTTTCAATTCCCAGATACGGAAGCACATTGTCAAAAATGCTGCGCACTACAGGAGCCGCAATGGTTCCTCCGTAATAAATCCCCTGAGGATCATGGATAATACAAAGAGCCAGTACCTTTGGTTCCTCTGCCGGAGCAAATCCCAGAAAGGAAGAAATATAACGGTTTGCACTTCTGGGAAGAGTCTGTGAGGTGGCTGTTTTTCCGCCAATGGAATAGCCTTCAATGGCAGCATTCTTTCCGGAGCCTTCGGACACTACTGTTTCCAGGATTTTTCTCATTGTTCCTGAAGTCTCAGAAGAGATGATCCCGGTTTCCACCGGATATTCCAGTTCTTTTACCTGAGATCCGTCTGCACTCTGGATCGCCACTCCAAAATGGGGAGTAATCCTGTTTCCGCCATTGATAAGAGAGCTTACAGTAGTGGCAAGCTGTACCGGCGTGATCTGGAAGGACTGTCCAAAGGAAACTGTAGCCAGTTCTACATTTCCCATGTTTTCCATTTTGTGCATAATGGTTCCCGCCTCTCCCGGAAGATCGATCCCGGTCTGTTTCATAAGCCCAAACCGCTTGAAATATTTATAATAATTTTCCACTCCAAGGCGCAGCCCCACTTCAATAAATACAGGGTTGCAGGAATTCTGGGCTCCCTCCACAAAATTCTGGGAGCCGTGTCCTCTTCTGTTTGCACAGTGGATCCTTCTGTCATCCACCAGCTTATATCCCGGGCAGTAGAATCTGTCATTTAATGACACCACCCCTTCCTGAAGCCCCGCCGCCATGGTAATGATCTTAAAGGTAGAGCCAGGCTCATAGGTATCATTCAGACAGGGATTTCTCC
>NZ_HF999078.1:424-959 GCF_000433815.1 Blautia sp. CAG:257 | reverse complement strand
ATGGATGCGGTATCCTGTCCGGTATTCAGAACAAAGGGTTCATTCAGATTAAATTCCGGAACATTGACACAGGCATAAATTTCCCCGTTTTGAGGATTCATCAGAAGAATGGACACCCTTTCGGCCTGCTTCTCTTCCATAACCTTCAGAGCAGCCTGCTGCACGAACTCCTGTATACTGATATCAAGACTCAGTCTCAGCGTATTTCCCTTAACAGGCTCTGATCTCCGTTCTCCAAGGCCGTCGATCTCCACGCCTCTTGCATCTGTAGTGGTCAGGATCTTTCCCGGAATCCCTTTCAGAACCTCTTCATATTCTACTTCCAGTCCAATGATCCCCTGATTATCTCCCCCTGTAAAGCCAAGGACTTTGGATGCCAGAGAGTCATAGGGATAGTATCTTTTATAATCTTCATCCACCTTTACCCCGTCCAGTCCTGCCTTTCGAATAGCGTCTCCGGTTTCTTTTTCCACATTTGTGCGGATCCGTTCTATGGATGAATTTTTTTCCACCTTTTTTCTCACTGTTTCCTCTG
>NZ_HF999078.1:0-259 GCF_000433815.1 Blautia sp. CAG:257 | reverse complement strand
CCTTGATATCCCTTTCCCTTTCATGAAGATCTTCTGCCTTTTCATAATAATAATCAGACCGGAAGCCCATCAGCCACACAAGTCTTCCCAGAAGTCCCAGCATCATTGCTCCGCAGCATAAAAAAACAACCCATACCTTTTTCTTATGAAAGGTCATGTTTTTTTTCATAAAAATGCCCCACAGAGATCATCACAAAAATATATGATTCCTCTCTGCGGGGTATGTTTTTATCTTTCTTTTATTCCAATCCGGCCTCTT
>NZ_HF999077.1:0-706 GCF_000433815.1 Blautia sp. CAG:257 | reverse complement strand
TGGTTAGAGAAATATTGGCAAACCTTAATCGGGAGGTGGCGGAAGGAATCAGACAGAGGGAGAAAAAAGATGACGATTGAAGATGTAATTAAAAAATCGATTCTGCCACTGGCATTTATGGTATTCTGGTTTTGGATGACAAAAACAATTATGAAGGTCAGTGGACAGACGGATTGGTTCTGGTGGGTATTTATTGCTGGACTTCCATTTGGAATACATAAAATGCGGTTGATTCTGATTCCGAGAGGAATGGATACCACAGCAACACTTGGGATGGCTGCATTAAGTGTCATCATTGGAGCATTGATTGGAAGCATCATGATTCCAGTGTATGTGATTAGAGCGATATACGTGTTTATACGGTATGTCATTGGAAAATAGAATATTAGATTGATAAGAGGCAGGCTTGCGAAAACAAAAATCGTAAGGCTGCCTCTTTTTTTGTGCTTAAAACCAGGCAATTCAGGGGAAGTCCCTTTTGCAAATATATATTCTTGGAGGATTTTTAATATGAGAGAGCGAATTGAAAGTAAGCATGTAACTAAGGAAATCAAAAGTCAGATGCCAGTAATTCCGGTGGAAATTGTTAAAGAAAGAGGCTGTACGTTCTGCCCGTATTATCTGGGCAATTATGAGAAACAGCCACGTTGTATGATGAAAACCTGTGCCTGGGATGATGAAAATGAACGTTTCCATCCAGTTCTCC
>NZ_HF999076.1:627-743 GCF_000433815.1 Blautia sp. CAG:257 | reverse complement strand
TAACTATCAGGAGAGGAACTGCCATGCGCCATCTTGAGAATACAGGATTACTTATCTTATCAGGTTTCTTTTTTCTGTTTTTTAAGAAACCGGATTATACTTTTATCTGCGCTTTT
>NZ_HF999076.1:0-563 GCF_000433815.1 Blautia sp. CAG:257 | reverse complement strand
GGCTATTTCTCCGAATCAAAAAAACTGCATCTGTTTCTGTGCGCAGCCTTCATGGCTGCTGCTCTTGCATTACCTGAAATGTGCGCATTTTTTCCTGCAGTATTTTATGTTCTGATCCAGTATCATTTTTATCTTCCTACGTTTGCAGGCTGCTTTCTTTACCTTTATATAATCCGGACAATAAACTCAGATATCTTTCTTTTTTCCTTCTGGGGCATCCTGTTCTTTATTGTGGCATTTTTCCTTCAGCTCCGCACTGAATCCGAAGAAAAGCTCAGACAGGATTTTATGAAGCTGCGGGACGACAGCACAGAAAAAAATATTCTTCTGGAAGAAAAGAATCATATGCTTGTGGAAAAGCAGAATTATGAAATATACACAGCCACTTTAAAAGAACGAAACCGGATTGCCAGAGAAATCCACGACAATGTAGGTCATCTCCTGTCCCGTTCTATTCTGATCACAGGAGCCGCAAAAGCAGTCAGCAGCTCTGAGGCTGTTTCTCCTCTTCTGGACAGTCTGGATATTTCTCTTAATCAGGCAATGACCAGCATCCGGACAAG
>NZ_HF999075.1:16705-20087 GCF_000433815.1 Blautia sp. CAG:257 | reverse complement strand
TTTTATAAAAATACAAAGTTAAAAGCGAAATCTCTGTTCTGGACCTCTGTTGATTGAAGAAATATTTTAAAACTGTTATACTGAATGTAAACAAAAAAGAAATCTCTCAGGCAGGGGTTTCTTTTTTATCATACAACAGAAAGCAGGCGATGAGAATGGAGCGTCAGGATCATGCATATGTAAAGCTTGAAAATGTGTCAAAGGTTTATGGCTCCGGGGAAGTAAAGATCGTGGCAGTGGATCACATCAGTTTTGAGATCAACAAGGGTGAGTTTGTGGTGGTTGTAGGCCCAAGCGGCGCAGGAAAAACTACTGTACTGAATATTCTGGGCGGTATGGATAAGGCAACCTCCGGGCATGTGCTGGTAGATGGTGTGGACATTGCCAAATATTCCAGCAGACAGCTTACCGGGTATCGGAGAGAGGATATTGGTTTTGTATTTCAGTTTTATAATCTGGTGCCCAATCTTACAGCTCTGGAAAACGTAGAACTGGCTCTTCAGATCTGTAAAGAACCGCTGGATGCAGCAACAGTTCTGGAAGATGTGGGGTTGAAGGACAGACTGGGGAATTTTCCTGCGCAGCTTTCAGGAGGCGAGCAGCAGAGAGTGTCGATAGCCAGGGCTCTTGCCAAGAATCCGAAGCTTCTTCTCTGTGACGAGCCTACAGGCGCGCTGGATTATCAGACCGGAAAAGCAATCCTGAAGCTTTTGCAGGATATGTGCCGGGAAAGAGGAATGACAGTAATTGTGATTACTCATAACTCTGCCCTTACTCCTATGGCAGACAGGGTGATCAAGATCAAAAACGGAAAAGTATCTTCTATGGTTCAGAATGATGCTCCTACTCCGGTAGAAGAAATCGAATGGTAGGTGAGCGCTATGAAGAAGGCACTGCATAAAGATTTCTGGGTGGAAATAAGAAAAACAAAGGCGCGTTTTATTTCTATTTTCTGTATTGTTGCCCTTGGAGTTGCGTTTTTTTCAGGAATCCAGGCAAGCTCCCCTGATATGAGGCTTTCCGGGGATGCTTATTATACAGAAAGCAAAATGATGGATCTGAAGGTGATGGGCACTCTGGGCCTGACGGAAAAGGATGTAGAGGCTGTCCGCAAAGTTGAAGGAGTAGAATGGGCTGAGGGAGCCTGGTCAACAGATGTGCTGTGCGGGGAGGCTGAGGCTCAGAAGGTTCTCCATGTGGAGGCTGTCAACGAGGA
Source organism: Blautia sp. CAG:257 (assembly GCF_000433815.1). Taxonomy (NCBI): domain Bacteria; kingdom Bacillati; phylum Bacillota; class Clostridia; order Lachnospirales; family Lachnospiraceae; genus Blautia; species Blautia sp. CAG:257. The sequence continues at coordinate 18,871 of NZ_HF999075.1, read as the reverse complement.
TGTAAACACTCTTACAGTAACAGAGGGACAGCTTCCGGAAAAAAGCGGAGAATGTTTTCTGGATGTGGAATTTGCAGAAGCGCAGGGGTATCAGATCGGAGATCAGATTGAATTAAGAGAGGATACAGAGGATCCTTTTCTGAAAAAGAAAACATATACCGTCACCGGACTTGGCAGATCCCCTCTTTACATATCCTTTAACAGAGGAAATACAACACTTGGTTCCGGCGAGGTAAACGGATTTGCCTATGTGCTGCCTGAGGATTTTGACCAGGAGGTTTTTACCCAGATTTATATCAGAGCTCATGGTGTGGATCAGGTGACCAGCTACACAGACGCCTATGACCGGCTTATTGAGAAGCTTCAGGACAAGGTGGAGGGAATTCAGGCGGAACGTTGTCAGATCAGATATGAGGATGTGATGACTGAGGCGGAAAAAGAGCTTGCAGATGCAGAGAAGGAGCTTTCAGACGGTAAAAAGGAAGCGGAGGAAGAACTTGCAGACGCCCGGAAAGAGCTTGAAGACGGTGAAAAAGAGTATTCAGACGGCAAAAAGGAATACGAGGACGGTAAAAAACAGCTTTCAGACGGGGAAAAGGAAATCTCCGACGGCAAAGAGCAGCTTGCCTCTGCAAAGGAGACTCTGGCAGAGGGAAGAGACCAGCTTGCAGCAGCCAAGCAGCAGGCCGCAGACGGCTGGAGCCAGCTAAATGAAGCTCAGGAAAAGCTGTCAGATGGCTGGAGTCAGTATAACAGCGGTAAAAAACAGCTTCAGGAGGGACGCAGCCAGTTAAATCAGGCAAAGAAGCAGCTTGCAGACGGACAACAGAAAATAGAGGAGAGCAAAGCTGTTCTGGATGAAAAGCAGGACCAGCTGGATACCGGTCTTGCTCAGGCCGAAAAGGGAATTCAGGCTGTTGAAGGTCAGATTGCGCAGCTTCAGGATCAGATTTCTCAGCTTGAAGAAGGAATCCGTCAGGCGGAAGAGGCAGAGGCGCAGATTCCGGCGCTGACACAGGCTCTGGAAGCAGCTCAGCGTACTGCGGCAGAAAAACAGGCCGCTTTTGATGCGGCTCAGTCAGCAGTCAGTGAAGCGCAGGCCGGTTTTGACACAGCCCAGGCGGCTCTGGAAGAGGCTGTCCGAAGATTTGAAGCCGGAGAGATCACAGAAGAAGAGCTTGCTTCCTATCAGACAGCAGTGGAAACAGCAAGAGGAAATCTGGAAGCAGCTCAGGGAAATCTGGAAACAGCCCGGGGGGAACTGAATGCAGCCAATGGAGCTGTCTCTCAGGCACAGGCGACGTTGGATACCTGTACAGCGGCAGCAGCAAAGAAGCCGGAGCTGGAAGCCGGACTTACGGCTGCCAGGAACGGACTTGCTCAGGCCGAGGAAAAAAAGGCAGAGCTGGTTCAGACAGTTGAGACTTTAAAAGAAGGCCAGAAAGCCATTGATGCCGGCAGGGAAACGCTGAAACAGGAAGAGGCGAAGCTGGAGCCTGCAAAAAAGCAGATTGCCGAAAACGAAAAGAAGCTGACCGCAAATGAAAAGAAGCTTCAGGAAAGTCTGGCAGTTTTAAACAGCGGTCAGGCGGAAATTGACGCAAACAGACAAAAGCTGAACTTTGCTCAGGGAGAAATCGAAGCAAACGAGCAGAAGCTGAATTCCGGTGAGCAGGAGATTGAGACCAGCCAGCAGAAAATAACAGATGGAGAGGCTGAACTCAGGGAGAACAGACAGAAGCTTGCAGATGCAGAAAAGGATTTAAAAGAAGCGGAGCAAAAGCTGAAAGATGGCTGGAAGGAATACGAGGACGGCAAAAAAGAGGCGGAGGATGAAATTGCGGAAGGCCAGCAGAAGATAGAAGACGCCAGAAAGGAAATTTCAGAGATCGAAGAACCTGAATGGATCGTCACAGACCGAAACGATCTTCCGGAATATTCTGATTACGGAGACAATGCAGACAGGATCAAAAGTATAGGAGAGGTTTTCCCTGTGATCTTTTTCCTTGTGGCAGCCCTGATCAGTCTTACTACCATGACACGGATGGTAGAGGAACAGAGGACTCAGATCGGAACTCTGAAGGCCCTGGGCTACGGGAAGTTTTCTATTGCGTCCAAATATCTGAACTATGCGTTTCTTGCCACAGTGGGAGGAAGCGCTGCAGG
>NZ_HF999075.1:15973-16666 GCF_000433815.1 Blautia sp. CAG:257 | reverse complement strand
ATCGGAGAAAAAATTCTTCCATATATAATTATCAAAGCCTATGGAATTATGTACCACAATGTAGGAGACAGTCTTCAGATTCATTATGAGCTGAAATTTGCCCTGACGGCTTCAGTTGCTGCAATTGTCTGTACAGTTGGCGCTACTGTTATTTCCTGTTATCGGGTACTTTCTGAGACACCGGCTTCTCTTATGCGTCCGCCGGCGCCAAAAGAGGGCAAAAGAGTTCTGGTAGAAAAAATCACGATTTTGTGGAAACATCTGAATTTTACCTGGAAGTCAAGCCTCAGAAATCTTTTCCGCTACAAAAAGCGTCTGTTTATGACAATATTCGGTATTTCCGGAAGTATGGCGCTGATGCTGGTAGGCTTTGGCATCCGGGATTCTATTTCAGATATTGTGGTGAAACAGTATTCTGAGCTTCAGCACTATGACGGAACTATTATTACGGATGAGGACGCTTCTGATGAAGACAGAGAGAAGCTGATGGAATATCTGGACAAAAATGAAAAACTGGAACGGTTTACAAACATTCAGTTCAGTAAGATTACAGCTCCCAACGGGAAATCCAATATCAGTGTTTATCTCTATGTACCGGAAAATATGGAAAACTTCCGGGAGGATGTGACACTGAGAAACCGTCTTACAGGAGAGGCCTATGAGCTGACTGATGAGGGTGCGGTGATCAGTGAA
>NZ_HF999075.1:15186-15926 GCF_000433815.1 Blautia sp. CAG:257 | reverse complement strand
GCAAAGCTTCTGAATCTTCAGGTAGGAGATACCATTACCCTGGAGCGGGAAAATAAGGAGTTTCACGCAAAAGTGTCTGTAATTACAGAAAACTACATGGGACACTACATCTATATGACCCCAAAGGTATATGAACAGACCTTTGGGGAAGAACCGGATTATCAGGATGTTGTATTTTCTGTAAAGGATGAATATCTGGAGCAGGCAGAGGAAATCGGAAAAGAGATTATTGAACAGCCGGGAGCCCTCAGTATCAGCTATACCTCCAGTCTGGCTGCCCAGGTGGAACGAATGCTCAGCACATTGGGAATTGTTATTGTAGTGCTGATCGTTTCAGCGGGAATGCTTGCATTTGTAGTGTTGTATAATCTGAATAATATTAATATTACAGAGAGACAGAGAGAACTGGCAACTCTGAAGGTTCTGGGCTTCTACGACAAAGAGGTTTCTCAATACGTACTGAGAGAAAACATTCTTCTGACTATTGCGGGGATTATTTTTGGCTCGGGATTCGGAGTTCTGCTTCACAGATATATTATTGTAACGGTTGAGGTGGACGCAGTAATGTTCGGGCGGGATATCCGTCCTGTAAGCTTTTTGTACTGTGCTGTGATAACCTGCATTTTTTCCATGATCGTAAACTGGTTTATGCACAGGAAGCTGACAAAGATCGACATGGTAGAATCTCTGAAATCAGTAGAGTAAAAGGAGTTACAGATCAGGGATCACTGTCCTGTGAG
>NZ_HF999075.1:14546-15014 GCF_000433815.1 Blautia sp. CAG:257 | reverse complement strand
AATTTCTGCGTTCCTGCTTGACAACCGCAAAAAATGCAATTATAGTATGTACCATAACAAAGGCGAGGAAGAAGAGGAGTATGCTGAATACCCTGACAGAGAGGAATATCCGCTGGCTGGAAGATATTCTCAGAAGGACGCAGCAGAAGGTAGCTTTGGAGCCGGGAGGCTGATGGCCGGAAATGAAGTACAGAAACCGGCAGCAGGCTTTCACGTAAATCCTGCGTTAAAGGAAAATGAGATGTGCAGAGAAATAAGTGTGATAAACTGACTGTTTCCTGCATAATGAAGGTGGTACCGCGACAAGATTCGCCCTTCACACTTAGGTGTGAGGGGCTTCTTTATTTACCGGAAAGACAGTATGTTCTGTACTGATCTTCCAGGTAAATGATAACGATTTTTCCCCTCACTATTTACAGAAAACACATACAGGAGGTTTATTATGAGCAAAGAACTTGCAAAGACGTA
>NZ_HF999075.1:0-14481 GCF_000433815.1 Blautia sp. CAG:257 | reverse complement strand
TCTGTACAAAAAATGGATGGATAATGGTTATTTCCATGCAAAAGTAAATCCAGATAAAAAACCCTTTACCATTGTGATGCCGCCGCCCAATGTTACCGGACAGCTTCACATGGGACACGCTCTGGACGAGACCATGCAGGATATTCTGATTCGTTTTAAGAGAATGCAGGGCTATGAGGCGCTGTGGCAGCCTGGAACTGACCATGCGGCAATCGCCACAGAGGTCAAGGTTATTGACAAGCTGAAAAAAGAAGGAATTGACAAGCACGAGATCGGCCGTGAGGAATTTTTAAAGCATGCCTGGGCGTGGAAGGAAGAGTACGGCGGAAAGATCATCAACCAGCTGAAAAAGCTTGGCGCATCCGCAGACTGGGAAAGAGAACGCTTTACCATGGACGAGGGCTGCTCCAAGGCAGTTCAGGAAGTGTTTATCAAGCTTTATGAAAAAGGCTATATTTACAAAGGCTCCAGGATCATCAACTGGTGTCCGGTATGCCAGACCTCGATTTCTGACGCAGAGGTAGAGCATGAGGATCAGGACGGATTTTTCTGGCATATCAATTATCCTATCGTTGGAGAAGAGGGACGTTTTGTGGAGATTGCCACTACTCGTCCGGAAACACTTCTGGGTGATACTGCAGTTGCAGTAAATCCTGATGATGAAAGATATAAAGATCTGGTTGGAAAAATGCTGAAGTTGCCTCTCACAGACCGTGAAATTCCGGTTGTGGCAGACGAGTATGTGGATAAAGAATTTGGAACAGGCTGCGTGAAGATCACACCTGCCCATGACCCTAACGACTTTGAGGTTGGAAAACGTCACAACCTTCCTGAGATCAATATCATGAATGACGACGCTACCATCAATTCTCTTGGTGGCAAATATGCGGGAATGGACCGTTATGAAGCGCGTAAGGCAATGGTGGCAGATCTTGAGGCACAGGGACTTCTGGTGAAGGTAGTTCCCCATTCCCACAGCGTTGGAACTCATGACCGCTGTGGCACTACGGTAGAGCCTATGATCAAGCCTCAGTGGTTCGTTCGTATGGACGAGATGGCAAAAGCTGCTATTGACGTTCTCAATAAGGGCGAGCTAGAATTTGTTCCTGCAAGCTTTGGCAAAACCTATCTTCACTGGCTGGAAAATATCCGTGACTGGTGTATTTCCCGTCAGCTTTGGTGGGGACACAGAATCCCGGCTTACTACTGTGATGAGTGCGGCGAGGTGGTTGTTGCCCGTGAGATGCCGGAAAAATGTCCGAAATGCGGATGCACTCATCTTCATCAGGATGAGGACACTCTGGATACCTGGTTCAGCTCCGCACTGTGGCCGTTCTCTACTTTGGGATGGCCGGACGAAACTGAGGAAATGGAATATTTCTATCCTACAGACGTGCTTGTGACAGGCTATGACATTATTTTCTTCTGGGTTATCCGTATGGTATTTTCTGCTATGGAGCAGACCGGAAAGGCGCCTTTCCACCACGTTCTGATCCACGGCCTTGTAAGGGATTCTCAGGGAAGAAAAATGAGCAAGTCTCTTGGAAACGGTATCGACCCTCTTGAAGTAATTGACAAATACGGAGCCGATGCTCTTCGTCTGACACTGATCACCGGAAATGCTCCGGGAAATGACATGCGTTTCTACTGGGAGAGAGTAGAATCCAGCCGTAACTTTGCAAATAAGATCTGGAATGCATCCAGATTTATCATGATGAATCTGGAAGGCAGAACAGTCTCTGCTCCTGAGAACCTGAAGGAGCTGTGCATGGAGGATCAGTGGATTCTTTCCAGACTGAATACAGTAGTCCGTGAAGTAACAGAAAACATGGAAAAATATGAGCTTGGTATTGCTGTTCAGAAGGTTTATGACTTCCTGTGGGATGAGCTCTGCGACTGGTACATTGAGATGGCAAAGGTTCGTCTGTGGAAGGCAGAGGAAGATCCAAAGGCAGCCGGAGAGGCTCTGTGGACACTTCGTACAGTTCTTACCGAAGGTCTGAAGCTGCTTCATCCGTTCATGCCGTTTATCACTGAGGAAATTTACTGTACTCTTCTGCCGGAAGAGGATTCTATTATGATCTCCCAGTGGCCGGTATACACAGAAGAGAGAAGCTTCCCGGAGGCAGAAAAGGCAGTTGAGGGCTTTAAGGAGGCGGTAAGAGGCATCCGCAATACCCGTACAGAAATGAATGTTCCGGTAAACCGCAAGACCAGCCTTTATATTGTGGGAAGAGACGCAGATACCTGCGCCCGTTATGAGGCCTGCAAAAGATCCTTTGTAAACCTTGCCTTCTCTAAAGAAATCCAGGTTCAGGAGACAAAGGACGGAATCGGCGAGGATGCAGTTTCCGTAGTGGTTTCTGACGCAGTTGTTTATCTGCCTCTGGAAGATCTGGTTGACAGAGAAAAAGAAATCGAGCGTCTTACAAAAGAGCAGGAGCGTCTCACAAAAGAGATCGCCCGCTGCCAGGGTATGCTGAATAACCCGAATTTTGTAAATAAAGCGCCTGCTGCAAAGGTAGACGCAGAAAAAGAAAAACTTCAGAAATACGAAGAAATGATGGAAAAGGTAAACGTACAGCTTTCACAGATGCAAAAGTGATAAAGGAGCGTTAAGATGAAATGGTATGATATATGTAACAGGATTTCTCTGCTGCTTCATGCACTGGTCAGTGCAGCAGGATATTTTCTGATTGAGGCAATCAGCAGACATTCCTTTACTGAGGCATGGGATTTTATGACAGGCAGGCCACTGGTGTTTGCCTACAATGCGGCTCTGATTTTCACATCTTCTCTGATTGTATACCTGTTCAGAAGAAGATGCTTTATCCGTGTGCTGCTGGTGATGTTCTGGCTTCTTCTTGGAATCATAAACGGTGTGATCCTGGCTACCCGTGTTACACCGTTTACCGGACCGGATCTTCATCTTCTGACAGATGGAATGGCTCTTCTGGAAAAATATCTTCCCAAATGGGGAGTGATTGTGGCACTGATCGTACTGGGGCTTTTTGCACTGACGCTTCTGGCGCTGATCGTCAAAGGACCGAAGTTTAAAGGAAAGCTGAAATACCGCTGGAATATTCCTCTGGTACTTGCCGGATTTGTGCTTTTTGCCGGAGTGACACAGCTTGCGCTGGAAAAAAGAGTGCTGTCCAATTATTTTGGAAACATAGCCTTTGCCTATGAGGATTACGGATATCCTTACTGTCTCGGGGTTACGATCTTTGATACCGGAATCAGCTGTCCGAGAGATTACTCGGAAAAAGAAATCAAAAGGATTGAAAAAACCGAGGAGAACCTGCCGGAAACCAGAGAGGGAGAATATCCCAACATTATTTTCCTGCAGCTGGAATCTTTCTTTGATCCGGAGCTTGTAAATTATCTGGAGATATCCGAAGATCCCATACCTAACTTCCGTAAAATGATGAAGGAGTATACCTCCGGATATTACAAAGTGCCTTCTGTAGGCGCAGGTACGGCAAATACAGAGTTTGAGTCCATTACAGGCATGAGCCTTCGGTATTTCGGACCGGGAGAATATCCTTATAAGAGTATTCTGAAGGAGACAACCTGTGAAAGCGCTCCGTATGTTCTTGGAGAGCTGGGATATTCCAGTCATGCCATACATAACAATGAGGCGAATTTCTACGGAAGAAGAAGTATTTTCCCGAATCTGGGATTTGACACCTTTACCTCTGCAGAGTATATGCCTGAGGAGGATGATAAAAACCCGCTGGGCTGGACAAGAGACCGGGTCCTTACAGATGAGATCCTGAAATGCCTGGATTCCACAGAGGATCAGCCGGATTATGTTTATACCATCTCTGTGCAGGGACATGGAGCCTACCCGGAGGAACCGGAGCTTGAAGAGCATGAGATCACTGTGACCGGTTCTCCTACTGCTTCCAAGAATAACCAGTGGGAGTACTATGTGAACCAGATCCATGAGATGGATAATTTTGTCAAAGAGCTTACAGACAGGCTTGAAGATTATCCGGAGGATGTTGTTCTTGTTATGTATGGAGATCATCTTCCTACTATGGGTCTGACTGTGGAGGATGTGGACAATAAATATCTTTTCCAGACACAGTATGTTATGTGGGACAACTTTGGGCTTGAGAAAAAAGACGTGAACCTTGCGGCTTATCAGATGGCGGCAGAGGTTCTGGACCGTGTGGGAATCCATGAGGGAACTGTTTTCCGTTATCACCAGGCAAGAAGAAATACAAAGAATTATCAGGTAGATCTGGAAACTCTTCAGTATGACTTGCTTTATGGGGAGCAGCATTCCTATGAGGGAGAAAATCCGTTCAAAAGGACAAAGATGCGTCTCGGACTTTATGATGTGACGCTGGACGGAGTTTCCCTGGTATCAGCCTGGGATCATACCTACCGGATCACGGGAACTAATTTTACGCCGTCCAGTCAGGTAAAACTGAATGGAGAATGGCACGATACCATTTATGTGAATCCCACAACGCTGATGATCTCCGGCACAGAGCTGGAAGATTTCGACAGGCTTTCTGTGGTGCAGCGAAGCAACAGCTCAACACGAAAGGCTCTGAGCAAGAGCTATGACCGTTCCTGCTATATGCTGTTCGATGAAAATAAATGGAAACTGCCGACGGAAGATAACTGATCCTGCCGAATAAAAGATTACGATTGGTACTGGACATATTTCACCACTCATATATAATGATATCGTAGCGGTATATCAGACTGATGCCGCTGCGAAAACATTAGATGAAGTGGTGAATTTTTTTATGAATTACGAAGAAGCGGTTGCTTATATTGAAGAAACTCCAAAGTTTACAACAAAAAATAAACTCTCCCATACAAAAGAGTGTCTGGAGCGTCTGGGAAATCCGGAAAAAAAGTTTAAAGTCATTCATGTGGCAGGAACCAACGGAAAAGGAAGTACCTGTGCTTTTCTGACTTCCATTTTCAGAGAGGCGGGATATTCCTGTGGACTTTTTACCTCTCCACACCTGGTTGTGATCAATGAACGCTTTCAGATCAATGAGAAGAATATTGATAACCAGACGTTTATGAGCGCATTTGAAAAGGTAAAGGCTCTTGCAGACGAGCTTGTGGCAGAGGGAAGTTACCATCCCACGTATTTTGAGATGCTGTTTCTTATGGGAATGGTGATCTTTGCCGAGGCAGGTGTGAATTATGTCATGCTGGAAACCGGACTGGGAGGACGTCTGGATGCCACAACAGCAGTGGAGGATCCCGTTGCCTGTGTGATCACATCCATCAGCTTTGACCATATGCAGTATCTGGGGAATACCATTGCAGAGATTGCAGGAGAAAAGGCAGGGATCATTGTTCCGGGAGTGCCTGTGATCTATGACGGAAATAATCCGGAGGCAGCCAAGGTGATTCGGAAGCAGGCTGAGGCTCTGGGCAGTCCGTATTATGAAGTAAAAAAGGAAAATACGGAAATTCTGCGAAATACCAGTGCGGGCATTGATTTTTGTATGGAGAATGAGTATTATGGAAACACAGCATTTTCCATTCCGTTTATTGCAGGATATCAGGTGATGAATGCGGCGCTGGCGCTGAAAACTGCAGAGGTTATTAAGGATGTGGTAAACCTTCCGAAGGACGCTGTTCTTCGTGGCCTCAGGGAAACACGCTGGCAGGGACGTATGGAAACCGTTCTTCCGGGAGTGATCGTGGACGGCGCTCACAACGAAGACGGAGTAGAAAAGTTTGTGGAGACAGCAGAACATTTTCAGAAGGATTATCCTCTGACGCTGTTGTTTTCTGCTGTAGATGATAAGGATTATACAGACATGATCCGGACTGTTGCAGGACGGATTCGGTTTCAGCATGTGATCGTGACCCAGGTAGGAGGCTACAGAAAGGTTCCGGCGGAGCAGCTTGCGGATATTTTCCGGAAAGAGGGATGCCTTTGCGCAGAAAGCTGCGAGGATGTGGAGATAGCATTCAGAAGAGCCCTTGAATACAGAGGGAAAGAGGGAATGCTTTTCTGCGTAGGATCTCTGTATCTGGTGGGAGAGATCAAAGCGATCATCCAGAAAATGACTGAGCACTAAGGAGGCGGAAACACCCAGGGGTGTACCTGTATGCTCGGAAAACATTGAGCAAGGAGGCGGAAACAAATGATAGATTATGAGGAAGAGCTGAAGAAGTTTGAGCCATGTCTTGACGTGCGGGAAGCAGAAGGTGCGATTTACGACAGAGAGCTCACTGATATTCTTGATGTGCTTCAGGAAGTATTAAGAGAGGCCAAGAGTAACAGGCGTGTAAAATAATAAGGAGAATTCTACAGATGAATTGTGTGAATTGCGGTGCATTTCTTACAGACATGGACCTGGATTATTGTCCAAGCTGCGGGTACAATGTACTGATTCAGAAAAAAGTGGATTATCTTTCCAAGAGCTTTTATAATCAGGGGCTGGAAAAGGCAAGCATCCGTGACCTGTCAGGGGCGATTGCCTGTCTGAAACAGAGCCTTATTTATGATAAAAGAAACATCAGGGCAAGAAATCTTCTGGGGCTTGTGTATTTTGAAACAGGCGAGGTGGTTGCCGCGCTCAGTGAATGGGTGATCAGCAAGAATCTTCAGCCCACAAGAAATCTTGCGTCTGAGTATATTGGCAGACTTCAGGCAAACGGAAATAAACTGAAGGTTATCAATGACACCATCCGGAAATATAACCACGCGCTTCTTCTGTGCAGAGAAGGTCATGAGGATATGGCCTCCATTCAGCTTCGCCGGATTCTTTCTCAGAATCCCAAGCTGATCAAGGGGTATCATCTTCTGGCTCTGATCCAGATAAAAAACGGAGAGTGGAGCCGGGCAAGGAGAACGCTCAGAAAAGCGGCAAAAATTGACAAGACAAATACCACAACTCTCAGATTTTTAAGGGAAGTAGATGAACAGACTGGCGTGACAACCAGACTGGAAAAGCAGAAAAAAGGCTTTTTCCGGGATAACAAAAATAAAAATATGGAGTATGATCCGGCAGAAAGCGAGTATACGGTCCAGACGCCGGTTTATCATGAAAGATCCAGACTTCCGGTTTTCCTTCTGATCATGTCCGGAATGGCAGCAGGCGCAGTAGCGTTCTGGCTTCTTGCAGTTCCTGCTATAAAACAGGGGATTTATCAGGAGGCAAACCAGCAGATCGTCCAGTACAGTGAATCTCTGGCAACCCAGGGGGCAGAGCTTACCAGGGTTCAGGGTAAAGCAGAAGAATCGGATAATACAGCGGAAACGGTATCGAAACAGCTGACGGAAGAACAGGCAAAGAGCAAAAGCTATGAGTCGCTTCTCACAGCCTACACGTTTTACCAGCAGCAGAATCTGGATGAAGCAGCGGTAGCGGTAAAGAATGTTCAGGTGGATGTTCTTCCGGAATCCCTGAAGCCTGTTTACATTACTATCCGGGACGCTACAGGCGTAGCAGGGATCGGAGATCCGGAACAGCCGCAGACAGATGAATCATCCGGTGGGGAAAGCAGCGGAGACTCCGACAGTACGGAGGGAAGTACGGATGGCTCAGGATATGACGACTCCGGATCCTATGGAGAAGGAAGCTATGATGACGGAAGCTATGATGAATCTGGTTACTATGATGACGGCTCCTATTATGAATAATGCAGAAAACATGAGAAAAACCTCGAAGCAGGGGGATGTGCGCAGGCACATCCCTTTTTTGATCGGGAAAACAGGACATTTTGTGTGAACCTTCCTGGAAAAACGCCTGAGTATCAGCTAGGCTTCTGACAACAACAAAGCAGCGGAGAAATAAATATATGTTTATCATCAGGCAAAAAAATGTGGAAAAATGGAATAAAATGCAGAATAAGGGGGAAAATAATCATGAATGAAATGTTTGAACTGGAGGGAGCAAGTCTGACTGTGCATCTTCCGGGAGATGTGGATCATCCGGTGTCAGATGAGATACGCAGAGAATCAGACCGGATCATGAGCCACGTATACATCAGGACCATGCTGTTTGATTTTCAGAATACAGGATTTATGGACAGCTCTGGCATCGGACTTCTGATGGGGCGTTACCGGGCTCTGGGAATGAGGCAGGGGTGCATCTGCGCAGTAAAGGTGAATCCTCATATTGACAAGCTTCTGCATCTGTCAGGGGTTCACAGATATATAGAAATTCAGAAAGCTGAGGGAGAGGAGAAGTGACCATGGAAAACACCAATGAAATGACAATTGTTTTTGACAGCCGTCCGGTAAACGAAGGGATGGCACGTATTGCGGCAGCTTCTTTCTGCACGCAGCTGAATCCCACTCTGGAGGAGGTTGCGGATCTGAAAACGGCAGTGTCTGAGGCAGTGACTAACTGTATTATTCATGGATATGAGGGCGAGGTACATAAGATACGCATGGATCTGAAGCTGAAAGGAAGAGAGATCTTTGTGGACATTACAGATCAGGGAGTAGGCATTTCTGATGTCAAAAAAGCCATGGAGCCCCTGTATACAACAAAACCGGAAAAAGAGCGTTCCGGAATGGGATTTACATTTATGGAAGCTTTTATGGATGAGGTAACTGTTGATTCTGAAGTGGGAGTAGGAACTTCTGTCCACATGAAAAAGACGATCCGAAGATAAGGAGGGGGGAATGGAGCATACTCTTGCCCTGATCGGGCTTGCGCACCAGGGGGATAAAGAGGCAAGAGATACAGTTTTTGAGGAGAATACAGGACTTATCTACAGTGTGGCAAAAAGATTTTTAGGCCGGGGCGTAGAAATGGAGGATCTTTTTCAGATCGGAAGCATCGGGCTTTTAAAGGCAGTGGATAAGTTTGACACAGAATTTGACGTAAAATTTTCTACGTATGCGGTGCCTATGATCGCAGGAGAAATACGGAGATTTCTCAGAGATGACGGGATGCTGAAGGTTAGCAGATCCATAAAGGAAAACTGCAGCAAAGTATTTCAGACCAGGGCAGAGCTGGAGCGGAGTCTGGGAAGGGAGCCTGACATGGAGGAGCTTGCCCGCGCAGTCAACATGGCTCCGGAAGAGCTTGCCATGACAATGGAGGCAGGAGCTCCGGTGGAATCCATTTATAAGACTGTGTACCAGGGAGAGGGAACGGAGATCACTCTGGCGGACAGACTTGAGGAAAAAGAAAACCGGCAGGAAAAGCTTTTGAACAGGATTCTGCTGGAAGAGGTTCTGGGAAAACTTGAAAAGGATGAAAGAAGGCTGATCTGCATGCGGTATTTTCAGGATATGACTCAGACAGAAATCGCAGGCAGACTGGGAATATCGCAGGTTCAGGTATCCAGAATGGAAAAACGCATCATAAAGCGGCTGAGAGAGTATTATGACGGTTCCTGATGCTCAGCCGCCTGTTTCCGGTTAATATCTTCGATGACAGTGGAGTTTACCTGGTCTTCGTAGATACGCATCTGCACCTGCATGGGGGAAGGATCTGAAGTGATCTTTACCCTGCTGAAATGATTAAAGAAAAACAGAACGCCCAGTCCAAGGCCTACAGAGTAGGTGATTTCAAGAATCGTAAAGCCATTGGAGACGCTGCCCGTTACCTGTTCATAAATCTGCCTGAAAAGCTTTCCTACGTCCGCATCTGTATTAAAGGTCATAATAGAGAAAGCTGCGCCAAAAAAGGAAATCAGACAGACGAAAGCAGTTTTGACAATATGAAAGAGCTGATGGGAAGCTCCTGTTTTTTTGTAGGTAAGAATAAAATCAGGTTCGCCTATATGGGTGATGGTAAGTTCCGGCTCTTTTTTCTGGATCAGATCTACCAGATCCATGGCAGTCATCACATACCGGCCGGGTTTTTCCGGGTCCAGGTTGGCAACCGGAAGAACCCGAAGGCGGTTGAGAAGCTTTGCGTTGGTACAGGACAGACGGGCAATATCCTGAAGGTATACATGAGGATGATGAACTTCGATGTTCTGGTCAAGCTGAAGATATAAGGTGTCGTTCATAGCTGAGGTCCTTTCTGAAAGATCAGTCTTTCATTTTAGGGCGGAAAATAAGGCTTCCGATCCAGGAGAAGATCAGAGCAGCGGAAACTCCTGCAGAGCAGGCGGTAAATCCGCCGGTAAAAAGACCAAGAAGCCCATCCTGGTCAATGGCTTTTTTCATGCCCTTCCATAATATCTGGCCGAAACCGGTCAGAGGCACGGATGCGCCTGCCCCGGCATAGTCCGTAAGAGGCTGGTAAAGTCCGACGGCGCTGAGGATAACTCCGGAGCATACGAGAATGACCATGACTCTGCCGGGAAGAAGTTTGGTTTTGTCAAGAAGAATCTGGACAAGAGCGCAGATAAGGCCGCCTACCCAGAATGCATTAAAATAATCCATGAGATGTTCCTCCTGTTAAAAATCTCTGTGTTCAATGACTACTGCGTGAGCAATTCCCGGAACAGCCTCTCCTTCGTTGTAGCTGACCTTGGAGAGCATGGCTCCTGTTGGCACAAAGAGGATTCTTTTCCATGTGCCCCGGACAACCTCCGGAAGAATGTAGGCTGCAAGCACGGAAGCTGCACAGCCGCAGCCGCTTCCGCCGGAATGGGTGTCCTGAGAGGTGTTGTCATAGATCAGAAGTCCGCAGTCCTGATGGACTTTGCTGATATCAATATGCTTTTCAAAAAGAAGATCCTGAAGGATCCGCTGGCCTACCATCCCCAGATCTCCGGTAAAAACAGCGTCGTAATCCTGCGGGGTGCGGCCGAAATCATAAAGATTCTGCCATATGGTATCGCAGGCAGCCGGAGCCATGCAGCCGCCCATATTAAGAGAATCATGGAAACCATAGTCGATTACCTTTCCTGTGGTGATCCCTGTAATGACGGCGCAGCCGGAACTGCAGCAAAGCGGAGAGTGTTCTGAACGCTCCTGGGGAACCGGCGGTCTGGAGCCGATGACACAGGCACCGCTTCCGGTCACGGTCCAGGTAGCGGACAGAGGACGCTGGCTGCCATAGCCTAAAGGAAAACGGAACTCCTTTTCTGCTGTGGCAAAATGGCTGGAAGCAGCGCAGAGAATATGTTCTCCGTAACCGGCTGAGACCGCCATTGCTCCCAGAGACAGTGCTTCCCCCATAGTGGAGCAGGCGCCGTACAGTCCATAAAAAGGAATGTCCATTTCCGCAATCCCGAAAGAGGAGGCAATGGTCTGGGCAAGCAGATCTCCTGCAAAGGCCATTCGGATATCACGGGGAGTCAGTCCGGCTTTTCCGATTGCAAGCCCTGCGGTTTCTTTTTGAAGAGTGCTTTCTGCTGCCTCCCAGGTCTGGGTTCCGAAGAGAGGGTCCTTGGAAACCATGTCAAAAAGGTTTCCAAGAGGGCCGTCTCCTTCTTTTTTTCCGGCAATAGCAGCCGCGCTTTCAATGTATACAGGCTGTTCAAAGGAAATGCTGGCGCTTCCTGTCAGTTTTCCGGCAGTCATACAATCACCTCCATAAGTTTAAGAATATAATAGACACATCCAACCAGCCAGGAACTGAGGATTCCGTAAAGGATCACAGGTCCTGCAATGGTAAAGATCTTGCAGCCGATACCAAAGATCTGCCCTTCTGCCTGAAATTCAATGGCAGAGGCTGCCACAGAATTAGCGAAGCCTGTAATGGGCACAAGACCACCGGCTCCGCCGAATTTTCCGATTTTGGAATACAGGTTCAGACCGGTGAGGATTACACTGATCAGAATAAGAATCAGAGAGCACCAGCTTCCGGCTTCTTCCTTGTCTGCGCCAAGGCTTTGGGCCGTATTCAGAAGAAGTTGTCCAGACATACAGATCAGTCCGCCTGTAAAAAATGCTTTTATCATATTCAGGGGAAGGCTGTGGACAGGGGTTACCCGCTTTACATATTTCTCATATTCTTTTTGTTTTTTTAGCTGTTCAGAATTTGCCATAAATTTTTCCTTTCAATTTATTTTGACTTTTCAGATATTTATGAATATAATGGGTCTTACTGCCACCCGAAATAATAGAAGAAAAGTGTACCGGTCAGTTTTCCCAGGGCAATAAACAGGATGATAAGAGGAAGTCCCTGTGTCAGACGGATTCTTCTTGTAAAAACAGGAAACATGTCAGCTACTTCAGCAAGAGCCAGGATCCATCCTCCAAGGAAAATACCGGAGAACACACCGAATAAAAGTAAAAAAGGAGTTCCCAGAGGCAGGGGGAACCGGAAAAGACAAAAAAGATTTCCAAGAAAGATTCCCAGAAAACACATATCTTCATAAAGAAGGATATGATCAGCGGTATGGGTAATGCCTGCATATCGGGGGATAATGGAAAGACCGATCAGAAGTCCTGCCACACCGCTGGCAATAATGGTTCCGGAGCAAAGTCCGAGAAGACCCAGAAATATCTGCTGCCACATGAGAAATTCTCCTTTCGCGGAATTTAGTGTGTATTATGTAAAAAAACATGAAAATTATACACTAATTCTTAAAAAACTATGAAAACCTGTACTTTTTCTACAGCGGATAGTATAATTAAAAAGATAAACAATGACGCAGGAGGTTTGCGTATGTACGACGTATATTCCCGAATGGAATTATTACTGGGACAGACAGGAGTGGATCGTCTGGGAAGAGCGCAGATTGCCGTGTTTGGTCTAGGCGGTGTGGGTTCCTATGCAGTGGAGGCTCTTGCCCGCTGCGGCGTGGGAAGCCTTACGCTGGTGGATCACGATGTAGTATCTGCAACAAATATTAACCGGCAGCTTTTTGCCCTGCATTCTACCATTGGCAGGAAAAAGGTACAGGTTGCCAAGGAACGGATCCGGGATATTGATGAGAATATTCTGGTCCATACGTACGAAACCTTTTACAATAAGGATACGTCGGGGATGTTTGACCTGAGAGGCTATGATTATATTGTGGACGCCATTGACTCGATGGAATCCAAGCTTCTTCTGATCGAACAGGCAAAATTATGCCATACGCCGGTAATCTCCTGTCTGGCAACAGAGGGAAAACTGAATCCTTCCAGATTTGAGATTACGGATATTTCCAGAACAGGCAATATATGTCCGGCTGCGAAGAAAATGCGTACAGAGCTTCGCAAAAAAGGAATCCGCAAAGTAAAGGTTCTGTATTCCCGGGAACGGTGTCCGAAGAAGGTGACCGAGGCCAGAAACGGAGAGATAGTCGGCGGAAGTATTTCTTTTGTGCCCAGTGTGGCAGGAATGCTGATCGCCGGGGAGGTTGTCAGAGATATCCTGACAGAAAATGGAAAAGGGTTAAATAAAAAATAGAAAGATAGAGGAAAGAACCTGTGAAAGAAGAAATGAGACAGAAATTTATCGGAATTTTCGGAAACAACAGAGTGCTTTTTGATGAGCCGATGAGCCAGCATACCACATTCCGGATCGGCGGACCGGCAGACGTATTTGTTATGCCGGAAAATTATGAGCAGATCAGGGAAGTGCTGAGACTTTGCAAAGAAGAAAAGCTCCCGTTTTTTGTTCTGGGAAATGGCAGCAATCTTCTGGTCAGTGACAGTGGATACAGAGGTGTGATCATTCAGATGGACCGCAATATGGAAGAAATCCGTCTGGACGGTGAAGAAATTCATGCCTGCGCAGGCGCACTGCTTTCGTCTGTTGCAGTGGCGGCAAGAAATGCTTCTCTCACAGGATTTGAGTTTGCCGGAGGAATTCCGGGAACCATCGGCGGAGCTGCCGTGATGAACGCAGGCGCCTATGGCGGAGAACTGAAAGACGTTCTGAAAGAGGTTACGGTAATGACCAGGGAGGGGGAGATCCTTACAATCCCTGCAGAAAAAATGGAAATGGGATACCGGACCAGCATTATCAAGACTGCCGGATATCTTGTGCTTGAGGCAGTGATCTCGCTGAAAAAGGGAGATGAGGAAGCGATCCGCGCCACAATGAAGGATCTGTCGGAACGGCGTACAGAAAAACAGCCCCTGGATTACCCTAGCGCAGGCAGTACCTTTAAACGGCCCGAAGGATATTTTGCGGGAAAGCTGATCATGGACAGCGGCCTTCGGGGATACCGTGTAGGCGGAGCGCAGGTTTCAGAAAAACACTGCGGTTTCGTGATAAATGCAGGCGGAGCCACTGCTGAAGATGTGAGAAGTCTGATGGATCATGTGATCCGGGTGGTAAGAGAAAAATACGGAGTTACCCTGGAACCTGAGGTGAAGTTCCTGGGAGACTTTAACGGGAGATAAGGAATGCGTCTTGTAATTGTAACCGGATTATCAGGAGCGGGCAAAAGTACTGCTCTGAAAATGCTGGAGGATGCCCGCTATTTCTGCGTGGATAATCTTCCGATTCCCCTTTTAAGTAAATTTGTGTCTCTGATGGCGGGAATGCAGGGGGAGGATGTGCAGAATGCAGCCATTGGAATTGACGCCAGAAGCGGCCGGGATCTGGGAGAGCTGGAAAAGGTACTGGAGCAGCTTGGCGAGGCTGGATATGAGTTTGAGATCCTGTTTCTGGATGCGGACGACCGTGTGCT
>NZ_HF999074.1:20505-22912 GCF_000433815.1 Blautia sp. CAG:257 | reverse complement strand
AGTGATCTGCATGGAATATTCCTGATTCATCAAAAGACCTGCGCTGATCTGAACTGAAGTTCTGAGATACCCGTCTCCGGAAGATTCCAGGGCGCTGATCTTTCTGTTTTCGATCACCTTTGTTCCGTCTGAGCTTCTGATCTCATAGGAAAGGCTTTTTACCTCTGAGTCATGGGGATCCACTACCAGAGCTACCGTACGGGTGGTATCAAGGGGCGTAATGCATTCCCTGACAAAATCAGCCTGCATGGGCTGTCTGTATCCATGCATCAGATTAGAAAGAGTTCCTCCGAACTCAGTCATAACCTCCGGAAGAACCGGATTGTTCATATCGGAACGATCATCTGTTGACCGGCTGTTCATCAAAAACGCAGTTCCGGCCACTCCCAGCACAAACACCAGAAGGAGCACTGCAAACTTGCGAAAAAACTTTTTCATCTGCCTTTACACCGCTCCCTTCTCATTATCCCGGGGATAAAGAAGCTGCTCCAGCGTAAGCTCCCCATTAAGAGCCTCTGTCATTTTTTTCAGCTTGTCTGTACTCTGCTCTTTTCCGTTTTTTACTGCCCGGATCAGCAGATTCTTAGGTGTGTGCTCCATATCAATAAATTCCAGGATCTGTGTGGAATATCCTTTGGATTCCAGAAGATTGGCCCGAATTCCGTCTGTAATAAGAGCAGACATCCTTTCTTTTAAAATACCGTATTTTAAAACCGGCTCCAGAAGCTCACTGCTGATCTTACTGTTCAGCTCATGCTGACAGCAGGGTACGGAAAAAATCACTTCTGCATCCCACTCCACAGCCTTTGCCAGAGCATAATCCGTTGCCTTGTCACAGGCATGCAGGGTAACTACCATATCCACCTTCTGAAGTCCTTCATATCCGGCTATATCCCCCTGGCAGAAATGCAGTTTGTCATATCCATAGCTTTCCGCCAGGCGGCTGCAGTTTTCAATCACATCTGCCTTCAGGTCAAGCCCGATGATATTCACATCATACCCTCTCAGCTCCCGTAAAAAATAATACATGGCAAAGGTCAGATATGATTTTCCGCAGCCAAAATCCACAATCGTAATCTCTCTGTCCCTGGAAAGACGGGGAAGGATATCCTCTATAAATTCCAGAAAACGGTTGATCTGTTTATATTTATCATAAGCAGAAACATGAACCTTTCCCTCCAGGCTCATAACTCCCAGATCCACCAGAAAAGGTACCGGCTTTCCTTCCGGAAGAATATACTGCTTTACCCTGTTGTGCGAAAGTATTTTTGCAGGCTTTTTTACAGCGTGGGGCTTCACTTTAATGGTCTGTTTTCCTTTTTTGCTTACAAGAACACTGCCGTCCGTGCTGCTGCCCTGTACCTGCAGCTGAGAATAATCTCCTGCAAGAGCCTGCTCCATATAGGCAAGAAGCTCTTTTCTGGTATAATTTTCGTGAAAAACCTTTGTCCCCACTGTGGATGAGGCCTGATACAGGATCCTGCCCTTCAGCTCCACCGGACGTATTCTCACTCTTGAGGGAATTTCCTTTTTTCTGCTGCCGCTGAGTACGGCAAGGATCAGCTCCTCACTGATCTGCTCCTCCAAAAATTCCTGTAATGTTTTCATCATTTCTGTATAACTCTTTCTCGCCTTTATTCAGGCGTTCTGTCCTGCCTGTTTCAGTATCCGCGGCATCTTCGCCTTCTGCATCGTCTTCTGGATATCTCCTGGTACAGAAGCACCTCTGTCAGTTCTTCCAGCTTTCCCGAAGACACCATCTGAGCCTCCATTGTATTTTCTTCTGTTTCCCTGATATCCCTGCACATCCGGCGCAGCATCCATCGATCCGGATACTCGTCATAAATACGGCTTCCTTCATAATCCAGAAGCTGACATTCCTGTTCCACCCTTTCCTGCAGCCTGCGGACACTTTCCGGATACCAGGATTTCATCAGCGCAAATTCCTTTTCCTGTATATTTTCTCTTTCATAAAGTAAAGGATCTGCATATGCTGCGTAAAACGGAAAAAATTCATCATAATACATAGACAGGCTCCTGCTTATTCCAGACTTCTTCTTTAAACTATGCGACAAAAGCTCAGATGTGACTTTTTATGCCTGCATCTCTCTCAGTATTCTTCTGGTAAGCTTCATGCTGTGCTCAATCGCCAGCTTCTCAAAAGCAGGATAATCTACTTCCGCACTTCCGTCTGCCTTGTCAGAAATCGCGCGGACCACCAGACACGGCACATGGTTCAGATATGCGGCATGTGCGATAGCAGCTCCTTCCATTTCAACTGCATAAGCTCCAAATTCGCTGACAATAACGTCCTTTACTCCCTGATCTGCCACAAACTGATCTCCGGAAGCAATTCTTCCCTCAAATACCTGAATATCCGGATTTACCTCTCTGCACACCTTTACTG
>NZ_HF999074.1:662-20447 GCF_000433815.1 Blautia sp. CAG:257 | reverse complement strand
GTCGTCGCTTCCAAAAGAAAATACGTCCATATCCGGAACCTGTCCTTTTTTATATCCAAAAGCGCCTGCATCCACATCATGATGAACCAGATCGGTAGAAACTACAATGTCTCCAATATTAATCTCATTATTCAGACTTCCTGCAATTCCTGTGTTGATCACAACCTCTGCCTGAAAATCATCGATCAGGATCTGTGTACAGACAGCTGCATTAACTTTTCCGATGCCGGACTGTACAACAACTACTTTTTTTCCTTCCAGGATTCCTGAGTAAAACTCCATGGAAGCCTTTCTTATAATCTGTGTATCCTGCATAAGAGCCTTCAGTCCTGCAACCTCATCGCTCATTGCTCCTATAATTCCAATACATCTCATAACAAAATTCTCCTGTCTTATGGTCTGTAACCTGTTTTATCAGTTTAAGCAAAATGCATTCCGAATCATCGGCAATGGCATTTTGATCTGTATATTCCGGTATTTGGATATATGCCAAAATACCTGGCAGGACGCGGTCGTAAGCCGTAACCTGCTTATTCATGATACATTATAACAAAAGTTTCGTTTATATGGAAACTTTTTTTAAATTCTGCTATAATGTGTTACAGAAAACTGTTGCTGTTCACATCAGCATGCCGGATTACATCAGGCGTGATATTTCCAAATGAACAGTACTTAAAATCCAATCACATCAGGAGGAAAACAAATGAGATACAAAACAAGCGGCGTATGCTCCAGCGCCATTGAATTTGAACTGGACGACCAGAAAAAAATACACAATGTAAAATTCCAGGGCGGCTGCTCCGGAAATACTCAGGGCGTTGCCCGTCTTGTAGAAGGCATGGAGGCAGAGGAAGCGATCCGCCGCCTTGAGGGAATCCGCTGCGGTGTACGTCCTACATCCTGCCCGGATCAGTTATCAAAAGCTTTAAAAGAAGCTCTGGCCTGATTTATTTGCAACAGAAGATAAAAGCGGCTGCAGAATCCCATCAGGATTCCGCAGCCGTTTTTCTGTTATCCGTCTTTTCTGTCCCATTTATCACAAAGGGACTGGATTTCTCTGGCAAAACGATCCAGATCTTTATTTGGACATCCCTCATTCTTTTTAATAACAGACAGAAGCCTCTGACCCATTGCAACCAGTTTTTCAAAGGCTCTGGCCGCTTTACTGCTTCTGGAGGAAATGTGTATTCTTTCAAGCTTCACTCCCGTTGTCTCATAAATGCATACATTATCCTTCAGATCATAAACTGTTCCGCTGAAAGGCGCCACTGCATCCAGTCCTTTTTCTTCCCTGAGCCTGTCGGCAAAAAGTTCCGTAACCGTATCATCTCCGTGAGTTACAAATACCTTCTGAGGTTTGCCTTCAAAGGCTCCGATCCAGTCAAGAAGACCGTTCACATCTGCATGACCACTGATTCCCGGCATCTGACAGATTTCTGCCTCCACATGGATTTCCTCTCCAAACAGCTTCACCTCTGTTGCTCCTTCCAGAAGAGCTCTTCCCAGTGTTCCCACTGCCTGATATCCCACAAAAAGAATCGTATTCTTTTTATTCCATAGATTATGCTTCAGATGATGCTTGATACGGCCGGCGTCGCACATTCCGCTTGCGGATATGATCACCTTGCAGTCCTCGTCAAAGTTGATTGCCCGGGAATCATCACTGGTAACAGAAGTTTTCAGCCCCGGAAAGCTTAACGGGTTAATTCCCTTTCTGGTCAGGGCAACGGCCTCCTCATCAAAACAGTCATATCTGTGTTCCCCAAAGATCGTTGTTGCTTCGTTTGCCAGCGGGCTGTCCACATATACCTTAAAGTTCCCGTGGCCCTTCACTCTTCCCTCTTCTTTGATCTGCCGGATAAAATACAGCATTTCCTGTGTACGCCCTACAGCAAAAGAAGGAATCACCAGATTTCCTCCCCTGTCAAAGGTTCTCTGAATAACCTCACTGAGAAGACCTACATAGTCCGGTCTGTCTCCATGGCTTCTGTCACCATAAGTGGATTCCATGACTACATAATCTGCCTCGTGAAGCCAGGTAGGATCTTTGATCAACGGTTGATTTGTATTTCCAATATCCCCGGAAAAAACAATTTTTTTCTTTGTGTCCCCTTCTGTGATCGTAATCTCAATACTTGCCGATCCCAGAAGATGCCCCGCATCTACAAACCGTACCTCAATTCCCTCTGCAGGCTTCACTGTTTTTTCATAAGGACAGGAAATAAAATTCCGGATCACTCCCATTGCATCTTCCATAGTATACGCGGGAATAAATTCCGGCTTGCCCTGGCGGCGTCCCTTACGGTTTCTCCACTCAGCCTCAAACATCTGTATATGAGCGCTGTCGCGAAGCATAATGTCGCAAAGATTGCAGGTGGCATCTGTGGCATAAACCGGTCCCTGAAAGCCTTTGGCATAAATTGCAGGAAGATTACCGGAATGATCCATATGAGCATGGGTCAGCAACACAAAATCAATATCAGCAGGATTTCCCGGAATATCCCTGTTTTCATAATAATCCGGCCCCTGCTCCATACCGCAGTCTACCAGAAACTTTTTTCCCGCTGCTTCCAGATAGTAGCAGCTTCCTGTCACTTCGTGCGTTGCACCGATAAATGTAATCTTCATATGCAAGCCCCCTTTGTCAGACAATCTTTATTAAATTGGAATATTTTATAATTATTATACACGATTCTCCGTGATTTTAACAGTTGTTTTTCAAAAAGAAGACAGGACAGAATACTCAGATCCTGCCCTGCCCTCAAAGGTTTGTCGTATTCGTTGACGAGTTATTTTTTACACGTCTAACAAATGTTTTGTCGTAATCTCATTGTTTACCAGTTACTAATGCGAGCATTTCGCGCTGCCTGATGGTAATGGCGGTTGACAGTTCTTTTTTCTGTACATCCGGCAGTCTGCACCCATGCTCCGCTATTCAGTTTTCGTTTTGTATGTCCAAAAATTTGTTTCTTTCCAGAAGTATCGTCCCTTATACCCCGGAAATCCGCATGATTACTTAATCAGTATGCCCTGAGTAAGCGTAGATGTTGACTCTTTCGTAGTTCCGTCCTTGGCAGCATGATAGCCGCGCACACGATAATAAGTACCGCTGGGGACAATAACATTTATTCCTCTACTGAGGCTTGTTGCATCATCTGTTTCAAACCGCCAATACTTATAGGTTCCATAACTGCCATTCACCTTACGTTCGAGGTACAAATACAAATATACTGTATCACAAGCATGATGGCACTGTGTTAAACCATGAATAGCAATTTCATTACTGGACAGTCTCTGAATTTTTACATTTCCCTGGTTTAAATGGTTTCCTCTAATCAGGCTGAAGCTTGTATCTTCCGCATAATCTGCTGTGGTTTCAATCTCATCCAGGATACTAAGCGGTTGAGCAGAAACCATAGTTATATTTCCTAATGCAAGGATTCCAGCCACTAAACCAATCCCCAGCATTCGTTTCCATCTACTGATTCTTATCCCTCCTCTCCTCTGCAACCAACCTTTACATAATATATACGATATAAATTTCTAAAAATCACTCTTAATATACAATATTTTCCATTATTTTTATTAATTCGTCTTTTTCTATCTTACCTGATATATTAAAAAACACATTGTCTTGTTTCCATGATGCTGTATAACTAGGTATTTTATCTCCAGGTTCCTTATTTTTTTCAATAGAAATCTTATTATCTCCTACATCAATGGATTTTATTAATTCTCGTGTACCGCTTAAACTTTCAGTTTGACTAGCTGTATCCCCACTCTGTTTATCTATATAAAATAATATTATATTTTCCTCATATTTGTATTCTATAAAAGCTATATCGGCAAATTGGTTCACCTCATAGCTCACAAACTCAAACCCATTTGGTCTGTAGTAAAATTCCGGCATTTCTACTCCCAGCTGTTTTTCAATTTCTTCCACAGCTTCATACTCTGCCATTTCTACATTCTCATTCTGATCACTATTTCCTACAATAATTCTCGTATCATCACCTGCCAGATATCTTACACTCTTCACTAGATAATTTCTGTTTGCCTGGCTTGTCATACTGGCTGCAAATATACAGGCGCAGCACAGAAGCGCAACACCAGCCACTTTTCCCACATGTACCCTGGCATATTTTTTTCTGCCGGAAGAAGGAACCTGTGGAGCTTTTATATCTTCAGCTTTTATAACTTCAACTTTTCCATCCATGGCTTCTTCTGCATCCGCCTTTTCTATGCCTGGAAACTCTGCCATATCCGCAAACTCTTCTCTGTATACCCCCTCTTTCCTCAGTCTGTTGACCAGTTTTTCATATGAACGGGCTTCTGCTTCACTGTCCTCAGGCTCATAGTCTTCAAAATCTTTGTCTGCAAAAAGTTCCCGTTCCATCTGCGCAGCTGTTTTCACATACTGCTCATCTAAAAATACCTTTTTTTCTCTGTCTGATGCCTGATTATTCTGTTGTTTTCCATTCCTTTTATCTTTATTTTCCATGGTTTTCTCCCAGTGCTGTATTCTCAGACATTTGTATTGATTTCCCTGCTCTCCATAATTTCTCTGAACTGCCCCATGGCTATTTTCAGAAACCAACGGAATTTTGTCTCTGTTACTGCTCCCTCTAACCGGCCAGTCTTCATTATCTCTTCTGTTCCCGCTAATCGGATGTTCTTCATTCTCTATGCTGTCCCCGATAATCGACTGATTTTCATTATCTCTTCTGTTTCCTCTAACCAGCTGGTGTTCATTCGCTCTTCTGTTCCCTCTAACCGGATGTTCTTCGTTCTCTCTTCTTGTTCCCTCTAACCAACTGATCTTCATTATCTCTACCGTTCCCTCTAACCGGATGAATTTCATTCTGGATTGCCTTCTGCAATAAAATTTTGTGTTCTTGACAATTCTTTCCCATTGGTTCATATTTATTGGTAACAAAAAGATTTATTCAGGAGGAATCCCCTATGAAACATATTGTACTTACCGGCGGAGGTACTGCCGGACATGTTACTCCAAACATCGCTCTTATTCCTGCTCTCAAAGAAGCCGGATACCAGATTTCCTATATTGGTTCCTATGACGGAATCGAAAAAAAGCTGATCCAAGAGCTTGGTATTCCCTATTACGGTATTTCTTCCGGAAAATTAAGACGTTACTTTGATGTAAAAAATTTCACAGATCCCTTCCGTGTATTAAAGGGCTTTCATGAGGCGAAAAAACTGCTGAAGCAACTGAAACCGGATGTGGTATTTTCCAAAGGCGGCTTTGTGACTGTTCCTGTTGTGATCGCTGCAAAGAAGCGCAAAATCCCGGCGATCATCCACGAGTCCGATATGACTCCCGGACTTGCCAATAAGCTCTGTCTTTCTTCCGCCTCAAAAATATGCTGTAATTTCCCGGAAACAGTAAAAAGTCTTCCTCAGGAAAAAGCAGTTCTTACCGGAACTCCTATCCGCGAAGAGCTTCTCAGCGGAGATAAAGAAGCCGGACGCCTTTTCTGTGGTTTTACTTCAGATAAACCTGTGCTGATGGTGATCGGAGGAAGTCTTGGAGCCGCGTCAGTAAATGAACACATCCGCAACATTCTTCCTGAGCTTCTGAAGGAATTCCAGGTGATCCACCTCTGCGGAAAAGGCAAAACAGACGAATCACTGAAAGGAACAGAAGGATATGTCCAGTTTGAATATATCAAAAAAGAGCTTTCTGATCTTTTTGCCCTGGCTGATATTGTAATTTCCAGAGCCGGAGCCAATGCCATCTGCGAGATCAGCGCTCTTCATAAGCCAAACCTTCTGATTCCGCTTTCCGCCAATGCCAGCAGAGGCGATCAGATTCTTAACGCCCGTTCCTTTGAACGTCAGGGCTACAGTATGGTTCTTGAAGAGGAAGAGATCACTGACGAAAAGCTTCTGTCAGTGATCCGAAATCTGTATGCCGACCGTCATAAATATGAACAGGCAATGTCGGCAGGCAGCCAGATGGATTCCATTCACCATATCGTTTCCATGATTGAAGAATGTGCAGGATCCAGATAGTCCAATAATTGTTTAATGTCTTTTGTGCAGCTTTTCAAGCTCTGCTTTCATCCATTTTCTTGTCCGGAGGATACGGTTATTCACATTGTTTCTTGTGATACCGTACTCCTCTGCCACAGAATCCGGAGAAATCCCAAAATATTTCACCATAACCAGAATATTATAATTTACAGGATTTACCTTGCGAAGTTTGAGCAGCACCTGTTTTCTGTACTCGATCTCTTCCCGGTTCAGCATGATCTTTTCAGGATCCATTTTCTCCTCAGAAGGCTTTCTGCGTTTCCAGTCCTCCAGAGCAACATGTTCCTGCCTTTTCCATGGTTTCTTAAAATAATCTTTTGTTTTATTGACAGTTGCTATAAATATCAGCGCTCTCAGTTTTTCTTCATTACCGAGATCCAGAGTATCCATAATCTCATAGAGATGATAAAACACTTCCTGACTGATATCTTCTGCCAGCATTCTGTCCTTTACAAGCCTGTAAGCGCTTTTTACAGAGAATCTATGGTATTTCCTATAAATATCATTAAAATCCTCGTTTTTCATCTTTTGTACAATACCTGATTCCTATTTCAGTTTTGCCAGAATCTCATCTCTGTCCTCATCAGTGAGGCTGCCCGGCTTCCAGGTAAGCTCTACACCGTCTCCCTGATATCTCGGGATCAAATGCATATGAAAGTGAAATACTGTCTGTCCTGCTATCTCTCCATTGTTCTGCACAATATTAAATCCGTCACATTCCAGTGCATTTGTCAGTTTCTCTGCCATATGCTTTGCCAGGATCATGGCTTTTCCTGCTGTTGCATCCGGAAGCTCATAAATATTTGCCGCATGAACTTTTGGCAGAATCAGAGCGTGTCCTTTACTTGCCGGACCCAGATCGAGGATCACCCGAAATTCTTCATCCTCATACAACGTTGCAGAGGGAATTTCACCATTTGCGATTTTACAAAAAATACAGTTTTCCATAATATACTCCTCCTTTGAATTATGAAATATTGTTTCTTCTATTCTCTCGTACTTTGTCGATTTTTTCAACATGAAATTTCTTGCCCGAAACAGGCCGGAATGGTACACTGCAAACGAGGTGACAGATTATGCAGGAAAATTTAACTTTAGAACAGCAGAAAAAAGAGCTGCAAATGACTTTATCAAAATTTACCCATGAAATACGTAATCCGGTAGCATTGATTCAGAGTGAACTCCAGATGCTCGCTTCCGCTCATCCGGAACTGAATTCTTATGACGGCTGGTACGGTATCATGGAAAATCTGGAATATATCCGGGAGCTGCTGAATGAACTGTCCCGTTACAACAACGCAGAGCATCTTTCCCCTGTACAGACAGATATTACCCTCCTTTTAAAAAGTATTATCCGCTCTTTCCGCCCTGCGCTGGACTACCTTGGAATCACTCTGGAAACAGATATTCCCCAGACCCTTCCCCTTCTTTGTCTGGACCAGACAAAAATCCATCAGGCGCTTCTGAACCTTCTCAGAAATGCCCAGGAATCCATTCAGCACTCTCACGGCGTTATCTCTGTTACGGCAGCCGCTGTTACTGACGGCATCTGTATTTCCGTCCGTGACAACGGATGCGGAATGACAGACAGCCAGATAAAAAATGTATTCAATCCCTTCGTTACCTACAAGCCCACAGGAACGGGACTTGGGCTTCCTGTCACCCGCCAGATCATTGAGGCGCACGGAGGCAGTCTGAAGGTTCGAAGCGTACCGGGTAAAGGCACTGAATTTCAGATCTTTTTCCGCCTGTGATAACAAAAAACCGCCAGCAGAAAGCCTGCTGCAAGTCCCCCTGTATGCGCGGCGTTATCCACGCCGCTGCTGGCGAATCCAAAATACAGAGAAAAGACGGCCATAACAAGAATCTGACGCACAGACAGATCCTCCAGGCGTCCTTTATTTCGTATCACCACATAAATCATAGCTCCCATTACCGCAAAAACTGCGCCGGAGGCTCCTGCCGATACTGCATATTCCCCCTGTCTTAAATCCCAGACAAGAGAAAGTACACTTCCCGTCATGCCTCCAGCCAGATAAATCACGATAAAACGCAGCTTTCCGATCACTCTTTCCAGACGGCTTCCCAGAACAAAAAGTACCAGCATATTATTGATCAGATGTTCAATCCCAAAATGAAGAAACATACTGGTAAACAGACGATAAACTTCCCCTTTTTCTACGATCAGCGGCGTATAGGCTGCTCCCCAGTCCAGCATATGAAGCGTATCCTGGGAAAGTCCCGTAAATTCCACCATAAGAAACACTACAATATTTATAATGATCAATGTAAGCGTTGCAGGTTCCTTCCGAAATTCTTCCAAACACATCACCTCTTTGCCAAATTATAAGCGATTTCATTTCTGTTATCAAGGTATCCCAAAAATCTTTTGTATGCAGACGAAAAAGGAAGCGCTTTATACTGCGCTTCCCCGTCTGCCTGAACAGCTTCTGTCCATTGCCATTCCGTATTCTTTCAGTTTCTGAGCCGCCTCTCTGCTTACCGCCTTTGGCACCTGGATCTGTATGGTCACATACTGGTTGCCTTTTACAGAAGGATTCTGCATGGAAGGAACCCCTTTTCCTCTCAGCCTGATTTTTCCGCCGCACTGAGTTCCGGCCGGAATCCTGCACATCACATCTCCGTACAAAGTAGAAAATTTCGCTTCTCCTCCCAGCACTGCTGTCATAAAAGGAATTTCTGCTATCGTATAAATATCCTGACCTTTTCTCTCCCATCCGGTTTCCGGTTCCACATGAACCTTCAAAAAAAGATCGCCTGATGCTCCGCCTCCGTATCCGGGATTTCCCTTCCCCTTCAGGCGAATGCTCTTTCCATCCTCAATTCCTGCCGGAATATGCACCTGAAGCTTCTGGGCTTTTCCATTTGGATCAGAAAGCTGCAGCATTCTGTCACATCCGAACACAGCTTCTTTAAAGCTGACACTGACCTCTGAGCGCAGGTCGCTGCCCCGTCCTGTACCCTGTCTGCCTCCGAAGTCCTGATACCCCCGGAAGCCGGAATTTCCGGAAAAACCGCTTCCGAAGCCTGCCCGGCCTCTTCCGGTGCGTCCGCCCTGACCATGAAACATATCGCCGAAGATATCCCCAAAAATATCATCCATGTTACCGTTTTCAAAATGATATTCCCGATAAGCGCCGTTTCCGTCCCGGCCGAAATCAAAGCCTCCGAAGCCATTTCCACGCCCAGAAAATCCCCCTGCATTTTCTGCCGAAAAGCCTTCCTCAAATGCAGCGAATCCAAACTGATCGTATAATTTCTTCTTTTCCGTATCACTGAGAACATTATAGGCCTCTGTGATTTCTTTAAATTTCTGTTCTGCCTTCTTATCTCCCGGGTTCATATCCGGATGATACTGCTTGGCAAGTTTTCTGTATGCTCTTTTGATTTCCTTTTCATCAGCATTTCTGCCCACTCCAAGGACCTCATAATAGTCTCTTTTCGCCATTATGCCACCTCCGGTTCACAAGTCCTGCAAAAAGGAGATGCCGGCAAGTTATTGCTGCATCCCCCTGTCTCTTTGTTCTATATATAATATAACACCAGTCTTTTCACTTGTCAAGAACTATGTGAAAATACTCAAAACCGATCCTTCAGTTTTACTCCTGTTTCATTGAGCATAGCAATGAGAAGTCCGTACTTGAACTCCTGGATCTGCCTTCGTTCTTCCAGAAAAATGCCAACGACACCTTTCACCTGCTCCTCATCCTGAACCGGAAGGTACATGCCTCTGGCTGTTGGAAGCGTATGTGTACAGGCTCCTGCCCGGTGGTGATTGGCTGCCACCCATTTTGCCACCGCTTTTTCCTGAGAAGTCAGCAAAGGTTCCAGACTGGCTTTTTCTGTTCCCTGACGGGGAAACAGCATTGCCTCTCCCAGAAGCCCGTCTTTATTTACCGGATAGATCACAAGAGACAGATCCAGAAGCTTTTCCACCTGGGCCGCCGCCTGCTGCCAGACCTCCTTTTCGGATTTGCATCGGCGGAGCTTCTGGCTGTTTTCCAGAAGAATCTCTGTCCGGTAAGCCTTTTTTACACTTTCTTTGTTCTGAAGCTTCAGCTTTCTTGTCTGGGACGCTGTAAAAAGCCCCACAATAAACAGCATTGCAAAAGTGGTGGGATATCCTTTATCATAAGCCTTCAGAGAAAAGTACGGTTCTGTAAATAAAAAATTAAAGGCAAGCACACTGAACAGGGACGAATAAACCGCATAGATTTTTTTGTCAGATATGTAGGACGACAGCAGCACTCCCAGAATATACACCATAATGATATTGGATTCTGGAAGGTGAAATTTCTGGAGAATCCAGGCTGCGATCGTAGTAAGAACCAGAATTATATTGATCAGTCCAAATTCCCACAATGCCTGCATTCCTGCATTTTCTGCCTTTCTGCGGCCTTCTCTGTGACCGTATTTTCCTGCAGCCTTTCTGTTTTTCATATCCGGGATAATATATACGTCAATGTTGGGAGCCATACTGTTCAATTTTTCCAGTACCTCCGCCATTGGCTTTCGCATAAAAAATCTGTGGTTTGTCCTTCCAAGAACCACCTTAGAAACATTGCTTACCATTGCATATTCTGCAACCTGGCTGCCAATATCAGAACCATACACTGTAACGATTTTTGCTCCCAGAGCCCGGGCAAGCTCCATATTTCTCCGCACACCCTGTTTCGTCTTTTCATCAGCTTCCTGCATGGCAGGTGTTTCCACGTAAAGTCCTGTAAACTGCCCGCGAAAGGCATAGGCAAGACGGGCCGCTGACCGGATGACCTTTGCGCTTGACTCCGCGGCGGAAATGCAGGCAAGAATATGTTCTCCTGTGTGGTAGTCCATGTCCCCGGTAATATTCCGTTCTTCCTCTGCGATACGGTTTACACGGTCTGCCGTACGCCTCAGAGTAATCTCTCGAAGAGCCGCAAGTTTTTCCCGTTTAAAGAAATTATTCATGGCTCTTTCCGCCTGCACCGGCTTATAGATCTTCCCCTCTTTCATTCGAGCCAGAAGATCTTCCGGTTCAATGTCAATAACCTCCACCTGATCCGCGTGGTCAAACACACTGTCCGGAATCCTTTCCCGCACTTCTATATGGGTAATAGAGCCCACCAGATCATTCAGGCTTTCCAGATGCTGAATGTTAATGGTGGTATAAACGTCAATCCCTGCCCGCAAAAGCTCCTTTACGTCCTGATACCGCTTCTCATTTCTGCAGCCGGGAGCATTGGTGTGAGCCAGTTCATCTACAAGAATCAGCTGAGGTTTCCGCTCCAGAGCACGGTCAAGATCAAACTCCCGGAGCTTTACCCCTTTATATTCTACCACAAGAGGCGGAATGGTTTCTAACCCCTCCGCCTGTCTGCGTGTATCCGGCCTGTCATGAGGTTCAATATACCCGGCCACCACGTCTGTATTATGTTTTTTTGCTTCATGAGCCGCTTCCAGCATGGTATAGGTTTTGCCGGAGCCTGCCGCATATCCCAGGAAAATTTTCAGCTTACCCTTATTTTTTTTCAGTTTCTGCTCTTCCTCATACTGAAGCTTTTTTAACAGATATTCTGAATCAGGTCTTGTATCTTCCATTTTACCCTCTTCTTTCTGTCAGATCAGTCCCATTGCGCCTGCAATGTCAAGGTTGCATTTCAACACATTTACTCTTTCTTCTCCAAAAATCCCAAGTACCTTATGCTCTGTGTTCTCTTTTACAATGTCCTGCACTTCCTGCTCGGAAAGACCGGAATTTTCAGCTACTGCCGCAACCTGAACCTGCGCCGCCTCCGGGCTGATATGGGGATCAAGTCCGGAACCGGAAGCAGTCAGAAGATCAGAAGGAATATCCTCTTTTTTTACTCCGGGATGAGTTTCCAGAAACTCATCCAGATCTTCCTGAATTCTTTTTTCCAGTTCAGGATTGGAGTTCGCATAGTTAAAGCTTCCTGAAGATACGCCTGTATACTCGCCGTTTTCTTTCTGCTCCTCTGTGTATGTATTATAATTTACAGAAGAAACTCTTCCTCTGAAAAAATAATCCTCTGTAAAATCCTGGCCTACCAGTTCGGAACCCACAGCTTCTTCTATATTATTGGTCGGTTCTCCATTTTTGTCGATCAGATTTCCATTGGCATTATTCTTCATGGTCAGCTGACTCACACCTGTCAGGGCGAGGGGATAGACAAATGAACAGAGCACGATCATCACTATACAGAATACAAATGCCTTTCCCAGCATTTTTCCAAACTTTTTCATGAAACATTCCTCCTACATTCCAATCATTGCAAGCATTGGAGCTACAATCAGATCTATCAGCTTGATTCCCACAAACGGGACGATAATTCCGCCAAGTCCATACACACCCATATTTCTAAGAAGAAGTCTTTCTGCTTTCATAGGTTTATATTTGACTCCCTTCATGGCAATGGGGATCAGCGCCGGAATAATGATCGCATTAAAGATCAGTGCGGAAAGAATGGCGCTTGCCGGAGTAGCCAGATGCATGATATTCAAAATCTGCATCTGTGGCAGGACCAGTGTAAACATTGCCGGGATAATAGCAAAATATTTTGCAATATCATTGGCAATACTGAAGGTTGTCAGAGATCCTCTTGTGATCAGAAGCTGCTTTCCGATCTCCACTACCTCAAGGATCTTAGTGGGGTCAGAATCCAGATCCACCATGTTTGCGGCTTCCTTTGCCGCCTGGGTTCCTGAGTTCATGGCAAGACCTACATCTGCCTGAGCAAGAGCCGGAGCATCATTGGTTCCATCACCTGTCATGGCTACCAGCTTACCTTCTGCCTGCTCTTTTTTAATGGCTGTGATCTTGTCCTCAGGACGACACTCTGCAATAAATCCGTCCACTCCGGCTTCCTTTGCAATGGTTGCCGCTGTCAGAGGGTTGTCACCGGTACACATGATAGTTTTGATACCAATTTCACGAAGACGCTCAAATCTCTCTACCAGTCCCGGTTTTACGGTATCCTTCAAATAAATAACTCCGTAAATTTTGGCATCTACACATACAACCAGAGGAGTTCCGCCAAGGTTGGAAACTTCTGTTACAATGCCTTCCAGGTCAGAAGGAATCTCTCCTCCCTTTTCCTGTACAAATGTTTTAATTGCCTCGTATGCGCCTTTTCTGATGATGGTTCCATCTTTACAGTCAGCCCCGCTCATTTTTGTCTGAGCGGTAAATTCTACAAATTCCATTCCTTCTGTGTTCAGACTGTCCGGATCACATCCCATCTTTTTGCCCAGATCGATTGTAGATTTTCCTTCCGGAGTTCCGTCAAGCAGAGAAGACAGAACACTGTATCTGATCAGATCTTTCTTATCCACACCTTCCACCGGATAAAATTCTGCTGCAAGACGGTTACCAAAAGTAATGGTTCCTGTTTTGTCAAGTATCATGGTATCCACATCACCGCAGGCTTCCACAGCCTTACCTGACATTGCGATGACATTGAAACGGGTAACACGATCCATACCTGCAATACCGATTGCAGAAAGAAGTCCTCCAATAGTAGTTGGAATCAGACATACCATCAAAGCAATTGCCCATGACACCGGAATCTCCACTCCAAGGTAATTTGCAAACGGATAAAGAGTTACCACAACGATCAGGAAGATCAGGGTCAGTACGATCAGAAGCGTGTTCAGCGCAATCTCATTTGGTGTTTTCTGTCTGGATGCACCTTCTACAAGAGAAATCATCTTATCCAGAAAAGATTCTCCAGGTTCAGCAACGATTTTTATTTTAAGCCAGTCAGATACTACAGTAGTTCCACCTGTTACAGAAGAAAAATCTCCGCCTGCTTCTCTTGTTACAGGAGCAGATTCTCCTGTAATAGCAGATTCGTCTACAGAAGCGATTCCTTCAATAACCTCGCCGTCATTGGGGATTACCTCTCCCATTTTTACAAGAACAATATCGCCTTTTTTCAGCTCAGACGCATTGATTGTTTTTTCCTGTCCGCCCGAAAGAAGTACCCGCGCCTTTGTGTCCTGTTTGGTTTTTTTCAGAGAAGCCGCCTGGGCTTTTCCACGTCCCTCTGCAACAGATTCTGCAAAGTTTGCAAACAGCACCGTCACAAAAAGAATCACTGTTACAATTCCATTATAAATTCTGTACTCTGCATTTCCTCCAAACATTGTAGGAAAGAAAGTCAGAATCAAAGTAATAATAAATCCAATCTCAACAACAAACATTACCGGATTTTTGATCATATATCTTGGATCCAGTTTCTGGAATGCTCCAATAATAGAAGTTTTCAGAATATCCGGAGTAATGAATTTTGTTTTTTCCTTCTTAGCCATGTTTCTCTTCTCCTTTTTTCTGCATCTACTACATCCACAGCGACAGATGCTCCGCAATCGGTCCCAGTGCAAGAGCCGGGAAGAAGGTCAGTGCTGCAAAGATGTATACAATAAATACAAGAACGATCATAAATACAACATTGTCAGTTCTCAGTGTACCAATGGATTCATTGACTCTCCTCTTTGCCAGAAGAGAACCGGCAATGGCAAGCTGAGCTACAATGGCAATATATCTTCCAAAGAACATTGCAAGTCCTGTTGTCACATTCCAGAATACACTGTTGTCAGCCAGTCCCTCAAAACCGGAACCATTGTTTGCTGCCGAGGAAGTGTATTCATACAATACCTGGCTCAGTCCGTGGAAGGATGGGTTTGTGATACCATCCAGCCCTCCGGGAACTGCAACTGCCAGTGCGGAAAAACCAAGGATCAGAAGCGGGTGGATCAGAATTACGATAGCTACCAACTTCATTTCCTTTCCTTCGATTTTTTTATTCAGATATTCCGGTGTACGTCCAACCATAAGACCGCAGATAAACACTGCCAGGATCACGTACATCACCATGTTCATAAGGCCTACGCCCTTGCCGCCAAACACACAGTTCAGCATCATATGGAGCATTGGCACCAGACCCCCAAGAGGAGTCAGTGTATCATGCATGTTGTTTACCGTACCTGTGGTAAAGGAGGTTGTCACTGTAGTAAACAGGGAGGACTGGGCAGTTCCGAAACGAACCTCTTTTCCTTCCATGCTTCCTGCACTCTGGTCGATTCCCATTTCAGCGATCACGGGATTTCCTGCCATCTCTGAGTTGTAGCATAACAGAAGTCCGATCATAAAGATGACTGCCATTGCGCCAAACACTACAGCGCCCTGACGTCCCATAAGAATTTTTTTCTTTGCAGGCGCCACTGCCACGGCTGCTGCCTTTACTTTGTTTTTCTTCCGGTCATGAAGCATGTGGCCAAAGGTTACGATGCAGGCTCCCGGAAGGATCATCATGGAAAGCAGCTCCACAATATTTGAAATTACTGTAGGATTCTCAAATGGTGTGGTTGAGTTTGCGCCGAAGAAGCCGCCGCCGTTTGTTCCCAGATGCTTGATGGATTCAAGAGCCGCTACCGGACCCATTGCAAAATCCTGATATTTTCCTTCAATCGTTTCTACTGTAAAATTCTGCATCAGTGTCTGAGGTGTTCCCTGACTTACCAGAATCAGACCTACTATAAAAGATACCGGAATCAGGATCCTGGTTGTGATCCTTACCATATCCCTGTAAAAATTCCCCAGCTTTCTTCCGGAAAGCCCTCTGCAGAATGCCATGCATGCCGCATAGCCGCTGGCTGCTGAAGTGAACATCATAAAAATGATCACGCACATCTGCGCTGCATAGGAAAGTCCGCTTTCACCGGAATAATGCTGCAGGTTGGTGTTTGTCATAAAACTGATGATCGTATTAAAGGAAAGACTTGATTCCATTCCTTCAATGCCGTTTGGATTCAGAAACAGAAGATTCTGAATCCTGAGGATCAGGTATCCCACAAAAACCATCACTGCATTTGCAGTTACCAGGGTAAGGGCATATTTTTTCCAGCCCATATCCTCATTTTTGATACCGCAGATTTTATATATCAAATGATCGATTGGATTAAAAACTTTATCTGCAAAAGTTTTCTGTTCTGTGGCAATGTGATACATGTATTTTCCCATGGGAATTACCAGTATCAGGAAAATTGCCAGCGTAA
Source organism: Blautia sp. CAG:257 (assembly GCF_000433815.1). NCBI lineage: Bacteria > Bacillati > Bacillota > Clostridia > Lachnospirales > Lachnospiraceae > Blautia > Blautia sp. CAG:257. The sequence continues at coordinate 4,316 of NZ_HF999074.1, read as the reverse complement.
GAATGATCTGTAACATTTCTCTCCTCCTGTTGCTCTCCCTTTTGTCCTGAATTAAAAACTGCCATTCTCTGAGCAGGTCTGTAAATTTTTACAGCTTTTCCGGATATATCAGCGCATATACCAGATAGATGCCAAGTGCCAGAATGATGACTCCCAATGCTATCATAATCTTACTCCGCCTTTCCTCTTATTTTTCTTTTGGATTCACCTGTGATTCGCAGAAATCTGCGAACAGCTTCACAAGCCCAAAGCAGCCAAGAAGAACCGCTATCATCAGAATATCCATCATAATAATCCTCTCCTCTCTGTGATCTTTTTCCGCACATACAGGGATACTCCTGAGAGTTCCTTATTTGTTACTGTTCACAGTAACTCCTGTTTCTGTTCTCAGACATTGTATACGAGTTTTTATAAAGTCGGTATTAAACTTCGGACAAGGGATGTTAATTTATCATAAAGAAAAACAGATACAATAAGCACTGCGGCTCTGTATCTGTCCTGAAATATTACATTATTCTGTTTTCCTGCAATGTCAGAATATACAAAACTATCATATGTCCTTTATTCTTATTGCATAAAAGTCAAGATCATCTTATTTCTTATCCTGTTCCGCCAAAAATACCATTTTATTTTTGTCTGACCGTTCTTCACTGTACCGGAAGCCCAGCGCCCGGAAATTTTTTATATCTTCCGGATCACAGACATTATTTTCTGCCATAAACCGGACCACCTCTCCCCGAGCCATTTTTGCCAGAGTTGCCTTCTGTTTCACCTTTCCGTCCTTAAGCTGGCCAAACTCCACTGTCAGAAACCGATCCTTTGGCTCCAGGTATTTTTCCACAGCCTTTGAATACTCTCTGGAGGCCAGATTTATAATCAGGCGGTCTCCCTCTGTCAGTTCCCTGTACAGCCGGTCTCCCCAGAAATCATACAGATCCTTTTTTCCTTTTACAGACAATCTGGCCTGCATTTCCAGACGATAGGGCGTCACCCCGTCAAAAGGCTTCAGCACTCCATAAAATCCCGACAGGATCCGTAAATGTCTGTCTATGTAGGAAAGAGCTGTATCTGTAAAGATTTCCGGAGCCATATGCTGGTACTGAAGCCCTTCATAAGTAAGAACTGCCGGAGTCAGGCAGCGTTCTACGTCCATACTCCTGAAACGGTCATAATTAAGCTGCGCCAGCTTATCATTACATTTCCACAGCTCCTTAGCCTGCTCAAAGGTAAGTCTTCTGATCTCATCCATCAGAAGCTTCGTATCCTCAAGGAATACCGGAAGCCCGGTTACCTGATAGGTATCTGTATCCACGTTCATTTTTTTCGCAGGAGATATGATAATCTTCATTTTACAATTCTCCCAGCATCTGCGCCGGATTATCTGCAGCCTTCACTTTTCCAAAGGCCTTCACGATCACGCCTTCCTCATCAATTAAATATGTGGTACGGACCACACCCATAGTTTTTTTACCGTACATATTCTTTTCTTTCCACACATCATATGCCTGAATACAGGAAAGCTCTGTATCTGACAGCAAAGTAAACGGAAGCTCATATTTTGTCTCAAATTTCTTATGGGATGCCACGCTGTCTTTACTTACCCCCAGAACGACCGCCCCTTTTTCTGTAAACTGAGGATAAAGCTTTCCAAAGCCGCATGCCTGCTTTGTGCATCCCGGTGTATTATCTCTGGGATAAAAATAAAGAATCACTTTTTTCCCTTTATATTCCTCAAGCGTATGCATTTCTCCATTCTGATCCGGCAGTTTAAACGCCGGCGCTTTTGTGCCAATTTCCAGCATAAGTATTTCCTCCTTTTATTGACCTTTTTAGTATAGTATACAGAATATCCTCTCATCCGTAAAGGCTGAATTTTTCCGTCCAGAGATGAATTTCTGATGGAATTTCTGATAAAACCACTGTCAGATGGCAGATTTATCTTCAATGTGATAATCTTTTTATTTTTCCTGGAAAACAATTTCCCAGAGATTTTCAAAAGGAATTTCTGTTTCATCCTTCAGAAGCATCCGGTGTCTGAACGTGTCGATCTTTTTTACAGTGCCAGTGACTGTCATATACTTTCCGCCTTCTTTTTTCAGGTCGGGCTGAAAATATGTGACCGTAACCTCCGGCTTCTCACTGATATGCTCCCGGATAAATTCAAGCCGTCTGTTTAAAATCTCCACGCTCTCCTCATCCGGCTGTATTCTCTTTTCTGTATATCTTTCTGTTTCCTTAATGGCCGCTCCATATCCGGTCAGTGCGGCAAAGGGAGCAAACTGGGCTGCCCGGTCCTCCACCGGCATCTGAGGATGTGTCCCGGACACATGGTGGGGAAGGTTGATGATATCGTCATATTTATGTGTTTCACCAAAATAATTTTTCATTCCTGCCCTCCTTTTTATCAGACCGGAGAGCCGCCTAAGCCTTATGACCTCCGATCCGGGAATTTCTGTCTCTGGCCGTAGCGCCCTCCTGCAGATTCATTCCCTTCAAAATTGCATTCTTCCCGAATTTTTTCTTAATATCCAGCATGGCTTCCTGCATTTTGCGTTCCCGCTCCAGCACGGCCTCTTCCTGCTGCTTCTGCTTTTCCAGCGCCGCATAATCCGTAAAGAGATCAAGCTGTTCAAAAGTTTCCTCTTCCTGTATCATTTCCTCCGGAACTACTTTGTTGGCTGCCAGATACATTCTTCTTATCAGAAGCTCTCTGTCCATGATCCTGTCGTAAAGCTCCATTACAGCGGTTACGATTTTTTTTGCAGAAGAAGTCTGCTGCTTTAGATTAATGGTTCCGTGCGCATGTTTGGGGATTTTTCTTCCATAACGGTCTGTGGTTACTTCCCCGCTGTATTTTTTCCCCGGATTCTTCAGATTCTCAATATCATATCCCACTGTAAGGGTCAGCTGGTCTGTTACCAGACGCTTGTCAACAAGATCCAAAGCCAGAAGATCTGCCATTTCCCGGATCACCAGTCTGGTTTTTTCGAAGCTGTAGGGGCAGGTGAGAACCTGACCTGAGCCTACACTGTTGCTGGAGGGTCTGTAACTTTTTATATCCTGGATGGTACAGGGTTCCCATCCCCAGGCATGATCGATCAGAAGCTCTGCATTAATTCCAAAAAGCTTATAAAGGAGCTCTTCATTATAAAAATCTTCCGGCTTTCCCACAGAACAGCGCGCCACATCCCCCATGGTAAAAATCCCGTTGGCCCTGAGTTTCTTTTCGTAGCCTTTTCCCACTCTCCAGAAATCTGTAAGAGGCTGATGATCCCACAAAAGCTTCCTGTAGGACATCTCATCCAGCTCGGCGATCCTGACACCATTTTCATCAGGTTCTATATGCTTTGCCACAATGTCCATTGCGACCTTACACAGATAAAGATTTGTTCCGATCCCTGCAGTAGCGGTGATTCCTGTTGACTGCAGCACGTCCCGGATCATTGTCATTGCAAGCTCACGGGCAGTCATACCATAGGTTTTCAGATAGTGAGTGGCGTCAATAAACACCTCGTCAATAGAGTATACATGCATATCCTCCGGCGCTATATATTTCAGATAAATATTGTAGATCCTTGTGCTGTAATCCATATAAAATGCCATTCTTGGCGGAGCTGTAATATAGGTAAGCTCAAGCTCCGGGTATGCTTCCAG
>NZ_HF999074.1:0-555 GCF_000433815.1 Blautia sp. CAG:257 | reverse complement strand
GACCTTCTGAACCACTTCAAAAAGCCTTGGCCTGCCCGGAATCCCATATGCTCTTAAAGACGGAGATACTGCAAGACAGATTGTTTTCTGTGTGCGGCTGCCGTCCGCCACAACCAGATTTGTCCTCATCGGATCAAGCCCCCGCTCCCGACACTCCACAGAAGCATAAAAGGACTTCAGATCAATGGCTATATATGTGTGATTTTCCCGTTCCATAAAAGCGCCTCCTTCTGCAATTATCATAACACAGAGAGCCGGACCTGTATAGGAGCAGGGAAAACACCTTCCAAATGACCTTCGGCGAAGGAATTTTGCCCTGTATGTCCCGGGATTCTGGCATATACATACCAATACACCTCGCGGGACAGTAACCTGTAAGCAGTGACTGATACCGTTCTATTTTCTTCCCCGTATTTTTTCAGACCCGGCGCTGACAGCTCTGATATAGGCCTTTGTTACCAGCCATAAGCCCCATCCGATTGCCACAAAAACTCCCGGTGTTCAAAACACCGGGAGTCTTACTTCTTCTCTTTATTTTAAAATAAACTTCTCTAT
>NZ_HF999073.1:0-637 GCF_000433815.1 Blautia sp. CAG:257 | reverse complement strand
TCTGAAAGATTTTTCTTTCAAAAAGTGCCCTCAACAATTCATATTGTTGGAGTAGTATTACTGACAACTAATCACCATTCTTCATGATGATTCATGTTTGAATACAAATTTGTTGTCAAATTGTTGTCAAAGAAAATTTTTGCTGTCAAATTGTGAAGTATTTTTACTCACTTAGTACAATTTTGCTCCTGCCGGAATGTGATCATCCAGGATCAGAACATTCAATCCTTCTCTTCCTTCTACAAGGTGTGTAGCGGAGATGATCATACCGCAAGAATCAATTCCCATCATCTTACGTGGTGGAAGGTTTGTGATTGCAAGCAATGTCTTTCCAACCAGTTCTTCCGGCTCATAATAATCGTGAATTCCGCTTAAAATCACACGTTCTACGCCACTTCCATCGTCTAATACGAACTTCAAAAGCTTCTTAGATTTTGGAACTGCTTCACATTCTTTTACCTTTACAGCACGGAAATCTGACTTGCTAAATGTATCGAAATCAACCATATCTTTGAATAATGGTTCCACTTCTACATTAGAGAAATCGTATGTTTCTTTCACTTCAGCAATTACTTTTTCCACTGTTTTTTCAACCGGAGCAGACTGTGCCGCATTGTTAGCTTCATTCTTTGCAGCT
>NZ_HF999072.1:925-1220 GCF_000433815.1 Blautia sp. CAG:257 | reverse complement strand
CCCAGAGTCATCATACCCATAATGCTCTTTGCATTGACTTTTTTCTTTCCGATCTCAACATATATTTCGCTGTTAAACTGGCTGGCTACCTGTACCAGCTGCGCCACCGGGCGTGCTTCAAGACCAGTAGACAGTTGAATAGTAACAGGTTTTTTAATCATAATAACTCCTCCTTGTCATTTCGCAGCTCATCCGCTATCTCGCTTAATTTTCTGAGACGGTGGTTCACACCGGACTTGCCAACCTGGGGATTCAGCATCATTCCCAGTTCCTTTAACGTGGCTTCCGGATACTG
>NZ_HF999072.1:0-886 GCF_000433815.1 Blautia sp. CAG:257 | reverse complement strand
AGCTCGGCGATTTCGGCAAGACCTTCATTGAGGCTTTGAAAGCCAACCCTGCGCTCAATAAGCCGGATGTCCTCGATCTGCTTCACTGCTGCACTGACCGTTTTATTAATATTTGCTGTTTCACAGTTTACTTTTCGATTAACAGAATTCCGCATTTCTTTCAGTATCCGGATGTTCTCCAGATTCATCAGAGCAACATTTGCTTCCATAACTGCCAGAATATCTACAATCTGTGCGCCTTCTTTCACATAGACCACATATGATTTTTTACGCAGTACAATCTTGGCATCAATCTGAAAGCTGCGAATGAGCTCCTGCAGCTGTTCTGCCTTTTGCTGATCCGAACATACAATCTCAAAATGATATCCCTTTTCAGGATCACTGATTGAACCGGACGCCAGAAAAGCCCCGCGAATAAACGCCCGCTTACAGCAGCTTTGCTGTGTGACCAGGGTATTATCTGAACAGAGCGCCTCTCCGTCTTCCCTGCTTACAGAAAGTTTCGTTCCCTGAAGAATGTTCTGTATCTTCTCCGTGTCCTTTATCTCCACAAAATAGACATTTCCCTTCTTCATCTGACGACTTTCGCGGACAATTATTTCAGTATCTATATTAAATGTTTTTTGCAATAATGTAAAGCCTTTTCTTACGACTGCCGCATTTTCCGTCTGCAGTCTCAGACTTCCATCAGATGTGATTCTGCCGCAGGCGCTTAAAAGAGCTGCTGTCTCTGCAATTCTGCAGTGTCTGGCAGAACTGATCTGTCTGGAAAGTTCTTCTTTCACCTTCCCCGAAAAAGACAATTCCCCGTTCTCCTGTCTGCTTATTTTTCCGCCTCTTACTATTTCTTCAGAAGAGCATCTTTCCCAATATCCCTGTGCTCCAG
>NZ_HF999071.1:75288-90995 GCF_000433815.1 Blautia sp. CAG:257 | reverse complement strand
GAGATCACAGAATAATCAACAAAATAAACAGGTTGCTTCAATGAAGCAGCCTGTTTTTCTATACTGGCAAATAAAGTATAAAATACTCTGATTACAATTCTATCTTTTTACAGTACCATCTTTGCAGCTCCGTAAATGCCGGCGTCATTTCCAAGACTGGCAATTACAATAGGAGTATCCTTACAAAGGGAGAATGCGTATTTTTTGTAATGTTTTTCAATCAGGTCGATCAGCGGCTGTCCGGCTTTTGATACGCCTCCGCCGATAACAATGGCATCCGGATCTACTACTGCCGCAAAAATGCCAAGAGCTCCCCCAAGCTTTTCGCCTACTTCATCCATAACACGGACAGCAAGAGCATCCCCTGACTTAAAGGCATCCAGTACGTCCTTCGCCTCAATGCTCTCTGTATTTCTGAGCACACTGTCCTCACTGCTTTCTGCCAGAGCCTTTTTGGCCAGGCGGACAATTCCTGTTGCAGAAGCATACTGCTCCAGACATCCACTGTTTCCGCAGTTGCAGGCTGCTGTCTCCTCATGACAGATATTTGCATGGCCGATCTCTCCGCCTGCTCCATGAGCTCCCGCCACGATTTTTCCGTCTGAAATGATACCGCCGCCTACTCCGGTTCCCAGAGTAACCATGATCACATTCTGAGATCCTGCCGCAGCGCCCTTCCATGCCTCTCCAAGAGCCGCAACATTAGCATCGTTTCCTGCCTTTGCAGTCAGCCCAGTAAGCTCACTGAGTTCCTTTGCAACCGGCTTGAAGCCCCAGTAAAGGTTTACTGCGCATGCAGCCTCTCCCTGAGCATTGATAGGTCCCGGAATACCGACTCCCACACCGGCTACCTCAGCCTTGTCAATTCCTTTTTCACTGATCTTGTTCTGAATGGTTTCTGCCACATCCGGAAGGATATACTCACCTTTATTTTCTTTTCTTGTGGGAATCTCCCATTTTTCTACCAGAGTTCCATCTGTCTGAAACAGACCGCATTTTACAGTTGTTCCCCCTACGTCAATACCGAAACAATACATGTTGTTTCCCCTTTCCTGCATTTTTATTATTTATCGCGCTTTCTGGCAATATTGGCCTGAACGCGCTTATACAGCTCTTCAGCTGCATTATAACCCATTTTTTTCTGTCTGTGGTTGACTGCCGCTGTCTCTACGATCACAGCAAGATTACGTCCCGGACGGATAGGCAGAGAATGGCATACGATCTTGTTGCCAAGGTATTCAATATACTCCTCTGTAAGTCCCAGACGGTCGTATTCCTTGTCGCGGTCCCACTCCTCAAGCTTGATCACCAGATCCACAGACTGAGTATCTTTAACGCTTTCCACACCAAACAGCGTTTTTACATCAATGATGCCGATACCCCGAAGCTCTATAAAATGCCTTGTAATATCCGGTGCGGAACCAACCAGAGTGACGTCGCTGACCTTACGAAGCTCCACCACATCATCACTGACAAGACGGTGGCCTCGTTTGATCAGCTCCAGAGCAGCCTCGCTTTTCCCGATTCCGCTCTCTCCTGTGATCAGGATTCCCTCGCCAAAAACATCTACCAGCACACCATGAATAGAAATACAGGGCGCAAGCTGTACGCCCAGCCAGCGGATGATCTCTGCCATAAGGCTGGAAGTTGTTCTTTCTGTAACAAAAGTAGGAACATTATACTTAACTGCAAGATCCAGCATATCCTGCGACGGTTTTGTCATGGTACTGAAAATAACACACGGTATTTTGCTGGAAATAAACCGTTCATATTTCATCAGGCGCTTGTCATCCGGAAGCTGCATCAGATACGTATATTCCACATAGCCGATGATCTGCACACGTTCATTGGCAAAATGCTCCAGATACCCCGTAAGCTGCAGCGCAGGACGGTTGATTTCTGCAGTCATGATTCTTTTGTCAGAAAGATCAATTTCAGGAGTAAGATTTGTAAGATTCTGCTCCTGTACCATCTTGGTCATCAATACACCCTTCATATGAGTTCTCCTTTTCTTTATTTATGCTCAGATCAATGATTCTGCTGAGTTTTCTCTGTTTTTACCGGTAAATGAAAAAAATCATATACCTGTTTTGCACTTGCGGCATTCATGGATTCGGTTTCTGCCAGTTCTTCCACAGATGCCTCCCGGATTCCTTCAATTCCCCGGAACCGCCTCATCAGGGCCTTTCTCCTTCGCTCTCCGATTCCCGGAATATCATCCAGAACCGAATGAACCTGTTCCCTGCTGCGAAGGGATCTGTGATATTCAATGGCAAAACGATGAGCCTCATCCTGGATCCTGGTGATCAGCCGGAAGCCCTCGCTGTTTGTTTCTATTGGAATTTCATTATTGTTAAAATAAAGTCCTCTTGTTCTGTGGTGGTCATCCTTTACCATTCCGCATACCGGAATCCGGATTCCCAGCTTTTCCAGAACTCCCAGGGCAATATTTACCTGCCCTCTTCCTCCATCCATCAGAAGCAGATCAGGCATTCGTGCAAAACTGTCGAATTCTCCGCTGGTTTCATGGGTAAACCGTCTGGTCAGGACCTCCTCCATGCTTGCATAATCATTTGGTCCCTGAACAGATTTGATACGAAATTTACGATAATCGCTTTTTTTCGGTCTTCCCTTTTCGTAGACCACCATGGAGCCTACGGACTCAAAACCGCTGATATTGGAAATATCAAAGGCTTCCATGCGGACAATTCCTTTCAGCCCCAGCCATTCCTCCACTTCATGGACAGCCCCGATTGTCCTGCCCTCTTCCCTTTTAATGCGCTCACGGTCCTTATCAAGAACCATGCGGGCATTCTCGCGGGCAAGCTCCACCAGCTTTTCCTTTGTGCCTTTTTTGGGAACAATAATATGAACCCTCTGTTTTCGTCTGGAGCTGAGCCACTCCTCGATCACTTCCCGGTCTTCCACTTCTGTCTGAAGCATGATCCCTTTTGGAATAAAAGGCGTTCCCGCATAAAACTGTTTCAGGAAGCTGGAAAGCACCTGCGATTTTGTATCGCCCCGCGCCACTCGAAGATAAAAATGATCTCGTCCGATCAGTCTGCCGCTTCGCATAAAGAATACCTGAACAACTGCATCCTGTTCCCGGAGATCCAGGCTTTCATCCATGGCAACTGCAATGATATCCCTGTCTTCCTCTCCATAGGCTGTAATTTTCTGGCGTTCTCCGATCTTACGGATACTCTGTATCAGATCCCGGCACTCTGCCGCATCTTCAAATCTCATTTCTTCTGACGCCTCTTGCATTTTTTCAGTAAGGGCATCTATGGTTTCCTGAAAATCTCCGTTGAGGAATTTCAGTACCTTCTGGATATTTTCTCTGTACGCTTCCTGGGACACTTTTCCCGTACAGGGACCTGTACACTGCTTCATATGGTAATACAGACAGGGTCTGTCCTTTCCGCAGTCTCTTGGAAGCGTTCTGCTGCAGGATCTGACCTGGTACAGCTTCCGCACCAGCTCGATCACATCTTTTACAGCCCCTGCGCTTGTATAGGGGCCAAAATACCGGTTTTTATCTTTTTTCATCCTGCGGGCAAACAGCACCCGGGGGTAGGCCTCCTGGATCGTTACCTTGATAAAGGGATAGCTTTTATCATCCTTCAGCATGGTATTGTACTTTGGCCTGTGCTCCTTGATCAGGTTGCTTTCCAGTACAAGAGCCTCCAGCTCAGAGTCTGTGATGATATATTCAAATCTTGCAATATGGGTGACCATCTGCTCAATTTTTGCGCCTTTGTTCCTGCTGCTCTGGAAATACTGGCGCACTCTGTTTTTGAGGCTGACGGCCTTGCCCACATAAATAATCTCATCCCGCTCATCATGCATCAGGTATACGCCCGGTTTGGCGGGAAGCTTTTTTAATTCTTCCTCAATCTGAAACATGCTCAGACTCCTGCTGCTTCTGATCGTCTTCGGGAACCGAACTGTCTTCTTTTTTCTGCTCTCCCCGAACACCTTCCTCTGCCGGTTCAGTTTCCATGCTGACGGATTCCTGATTTTTATTTGCCGGTTCCGCCTCAGAACTTACAGTTTCTTCCTCCCCGGAAAGCTCATCGGCTGAAACAGAGGTTTCTGCTGAATGTGACTGAGAAATTTCCGCTTCCTGATTTTCAGCTTTGTCCTCAAGTTCTTTTACATCCTCAGGAAATACCAGTTCATCCAGGTTTTCCGGAATCTCCATTCCTCTTTCCACTGCCCGGAAGATCTTCATAAATTCTTTTCCGGTAATAGTTTCCTTACGGATCAGATATTCTGCAATTTTGTCAAGAGCTGTTCTGTGCCCTCTGAGAAGACGCTTGGACTCTTCATAGGAATCATGAAGAAGCTTCATAACCTCATGGTCAATCTCTGTTGCTGTATCATCTCCGCAGTTCAGCACTGCCCTTCCGGAAAGATACTGATTTTCCTGTGACGCAAGTCCCATAAGCCCAAACTTCTGTGACATACCGTACTGAGTGATCATGGCTCTTGCCACCTTGGTCGCCTGCTCGATATCATTGGCGGCTCCTGTTGTTACCGTATCAAACACGATCTCCTCGGCAGCCCGGCCTCCAAGATATCCAACCAGCATCGCTTCCAGTTCTTTTTGCGTATTGAGGAATTTTTCTTCCTCCGGAACATGCATAACGTAACCCAGCGCTCCCATGGTACGGGGTACGATCGTAATCTTCTGTACAGGCTCTGCGTCCTTCTGAAGAGCACTTACAAGGGCATGGCCCACTTCATGATACGATACGATTTTCCGCTCCTGAGGGCTGAGAATACGGTCTTTTTTCTCCTTGCCTACCAGGACCACTTCCACTGATTCCAGAAGATCCTTCTGAGAAACTGCCTTGCGTCCGTTTTTCACTGCAAGGATCGCCGCTTCATTGATCATATTCGCAAGGTCAGAGCCTACTGCCCCAGAGGTTGCCAGAGCAATTGCATCCAGATCTACGGTTTCATCAAGAAGAACATCCTTGGCATGAACCTTGAGGATTTCCACACGGCCTTTCAGATCCGGTCGGTCTACGATAACTCTCCGGTCAAAACGTCCCGGTCTGAGAAGCGCCGGATCAAGGACCTCCGGACGGTTGGTTGCTGCAAGGATCAGAAGTCCCTTGGATGTGTCAAAGCCGTCCATTTCCGCAAGAAGCTGATTCAGAGTCTGCTCTCTCTCGTCATTGCCGCCTCCATAATGAGAATCACGGCTTTTTCCGATTGCATCGATCTCATCAATAAATACAATACAGGGGGCATTTTTCTTTGCCTCCTCAAAAAGATCGCGGACACGGGAGGCGCCCACGCCTACAAACATTTCCACAAATTCCGAACCGGAAAGAGAAAAGAACGGTACCTTTGCCTCTCCTGCCACTGCCTTTGCAAGCAGGGTCTTTCCTGTTCCCGGAGGTCCCACAAGCAGAGCACCCTTGGGAAGCTTGGCTCCCACAGCCGTATATTTGCCCGGATTATGCAGAAAATCCACAACCTCCTGAAGAGACTCCTTTGCCTCGTCCTGGCCGGCCACATTTTTAAAGGTGATACCTGTTTCCTTTTGAACATAAGCCTTGGCGCGGCTTTTTCCCACGCCCATAATGCCTCCGTTTCCCCTGTTCATACGTCTCATAAAGAACATCAGCATACCGAACATCACAACTGTCGGAAGAACAATACTGAGCAGCATGGAAAGGGCCTCCATCAGAGCATCCGGCTGTTCGTATTTGAATATGATATCCTTTCCTTCCAGACGTTTGGTAAGAGCATCGATATTCTCCATCTGATTAACACGGTAGGTCATTTTTTTATAAGCGGAACCCTGAAGTTTCGGCTCCACTGTCAGAATACCAGACTGAAGAGTTACCTCCTTGATCTGGTCCTTGTCTACCATTTCAATAAATTTGTCATAGGTGATCTCACCAGTGCCTCCATTTCTTATTTCTGTAATAAAACTAAGACATACCAGTGTCACCAGAAGACAGATCAGAAACGCCAGAATCGTCTGGCGGTTTTTATTCGGTCCCTGATTTCCGGGACCATTCCGGTCCGGTCTGTTTCCATCCGGACGATTGTCTTTATTTTCGTTCATTTTATTCCTCCTCTACTGTCTTCTTTATTATAAAGAGATTTCTTTGATAAATCAACAAAATTAGCCTTATAAAAAAAGGTTTTGCATCCGCCAGTTGTTCGTAGTATACTATCTGCATGAGTTCGGCAGAGGATCCTGTATTACTGTCACGGTAAACAGAAAAACACAACTGTCCACAGATTATTATCCCACCGGATGATCTGAAATACAGTTTTGCAAGATTACCGGGAACAAAGTGAACAGTAACAAAATTCTCTCTGCCTATAACGTAAATCGGGAAAGGAATAAACATATGAAGACAGGATTTGATAACGAAAAATATCTGACCATGCAGTCAGAACATATCCGTGAAAGAATCAGCAAGTTTGATAACAAGCTTTATCTGGAATTCGGCGGCAAGCTTTTTGATGATTATCATGCTTCCAGAGTTCTCCCTGGTTTTGAACCGGACAGCAAGCTCCGTATGCTGATGCAGCTCAGCGACCAGGCAGAGATCGTGATCGTGATCAGCGCAGCTGATATTGATAAAAACAAAGTCCGTGGGGATCTGGGAATCACCTATGACGAGGATGTCCTCCGTCTGATCGAGGTTTTTACAGAAAGAGGTCTTTATGTGGGAAGTGTCTGCATCACCCGCTATGCAGGACAGGAAAGCGCAGATCTTTTCAAAAACAGACTGGAAAAGCTTGGCATCCGTGTATTTGTTCATTACAACATCCCCGGCTATCCAAGCAATACTTCTGTGATCGTCAGCGATGAAGGATACGGCAAAAACCAGTACATTGAAACTACCAGACCTCTTGTTGTGGTAACTGCTCCCGGACCTGGAAGCGGAAAAATGGCAGTGTGTCTTTCCCAGCTCTATCATGAACATAAGCGCGGGATCTGTGCCGGCTATGCCAAATTTGAGACTTTCCCCATCTGGAACATTCCTCTGAAGCATCCGGTCAATCTGGCATATGAGGCAGCCACTGCTGATCTGAACGATGTAAATATGATCGATCCTTTCCATCTGGAGGCTTATGGAGAAACAACCGTCAACTACAACCGTGACGTAGAGATTTTCCCTGTACTCCAGGCAATGTTTGAAAAAATCATGGGTGAATGCCCTTATAAATCACCTACTGATATGGGCGTAAACATGGCAGGAAACTGCATTGTGGATGATGAGATCTGCAAAGAGGCCTCACGCCAGGAAATCATCCGCCGCTACTATAAAAGCTGCGACGCTCTTGTATCCGGCACAGGAAAAGAAGATGAGGTATGCAAGATCGAGCTTCTTCTGAAACAGGCTCATGCCTCCATTGAAGATCGTAAGGTTGTTCCTGCCGCACTTTCCATGGAAAAGAAAACAGCAGCTCCCGCTGCTGCTCTGGAACTTCCGGACGGAAAGATTATTTACGGAAAAACCTCTGATCTTCTCGGAGCCTCCTCAGCGCTTCTTTTAAATGCTTTAAAAGAGCTTGCAGGAATCGACCATGAGCATCACGTGATCTCTCCTGATGCCATCCGCCCGATCCAGGAGCTGAAGATCAAATATCTCGGCAGCAAAAATCCACGCCTGCACACAGACGAAACTCTGATCGCGCTTTCAGTCAGCGCTGCAAGCAATCCGGAGGCAGGACTTGCCTTGGAACAGCTTCCCCGGTTAAAAGGTTGCCAGGCCCATACATCTGTTATGCTGTCTTCCGTAGATATCTGGGAATTCCGCAAACTGGGCATTGAGCTTACCTGCGAGCCGAAATTTGAAAAAAAGAAATCCGATGATGACGATAAATAAATGTCTGTGAGGGAAAGGATTTTGTTTCTTGTTGCCCACAGACGATGCAGAGAAGAAAGGGCAGAGCATGTGCTGCGCTGCGTTTCCTGGTAAGCCTCGCAAGGCACTATGATTCTGCCTTTCTCTCTGCATCTGAAAGTGGATAACAGCCAAACAGAAATCCTCCCCACAGCACTTGGCCTCCGGCCGGGCGATTAGCGCACTGCGCCCTGAAGCAGCCTGCCCGACAGCCAACAACTGCGGGAATATAAATTTACCATCTGGAAAATACAAGGCAGGGGCAGATGAATCTGTATAAGAAGCCTTGAGAGACTTGGCAAAAGTTCTTGCCTTCTGCGACTCCGCTTTGCTTTCCCGGATGCTGCTGTCTGAGTCGCAGACGAGTTCAGCATACGGGGAAGTGTTTTTTGCAGAGAAGCAGAAGCATAGAACTTTCCAAGTCTCGAACCAGCTTCTGTGACAGATTCACCTGCCCCTGCATGTCATTTACAGAGGAAATTATATCCCACTCCCCCCCCCTCCCACAAACATAATTTTAAGTTTAAAAGAAGTCCCCAAGATCTTTCAGGATCTCAGGGGACTTCTTTTTAGTATTTCATGTATCATGACTGATGATCAGTCTTCATATCCGTTTGGATTCTTGCTCTGCCAGTTCCAGGAATCCGCACACATATCCTTAATATCATATTCTGCTTTCCAGCCAAGCTCTCTCTCTGCCTTGGAAGCGTCAGAATAACAGGTAGCAATATCGCCTGCACGGCGTGGCTTGATCACATACGGAATCTTCACACCATTGGCTTCCTCAAAGTTCTTTACAATATCAAGAACGCTGTAGCCTTTTCCTGTTCCCAGATTGTAAATACTTAAACCGGATTTATCCTCAATCTTTTTAAGAGCCTTCACATGGCCTTTTGCAAGGTCAACCACATGAATATAATCTCTCACGCCTGTTCCGTCCGGAGTATCATAGTCGTTGCCGAATACGCCCAGCTCTTTCAGCTTGCCAACAGCAACCTGAGTGATATACGGCATCAGGTTATTTGGAATACCATTTGGATTTTCTCCAATGGTTCCGCTCTTATGAGCTCCGATCGGGTTAAAGTAACGAAGAAGAACTACATTCCATTCCGGATCTGCTTTCTGAATATCAGAAAGAATCTGCTCCAGCATGGATTTTGTCCAGCCATAAGGGTTAGTACACTGTCCCTTTGGGCATTCCTCTGTAATCGGGATGATTGCAGGATCTCCATATACAGTTGCAGAAGAAGAGAAAATAATATTTTTAACACCATGTTTTCTCATTACATCTACGAGAGTCAGTGTTCCGGCAATATTGTTCTCATAATATTCCCACGGCTTTTCAACAGATTCTCCTACTGCTTTCAGCCCTGCAAAATGAATACAGGAATCAATATCCTCTTTTTCAAAAATATCTGTCAGTGCTTCTCTGTCAAGAATATCTGCCTTGTAGAATTTTACCGGTTTGCCAGTAATTTTTTCTACTCTTTCCAGACTCTTCTCACTAGAATTGCTTAAGTTATCCAGAACCACTACATCATATCCTGCGCTCTGAAGTTCAATAACTGTATGGCTTCCGATATAACCGGCGCCTCCTGTAACTAAAATTGCCATGTTTTTGTCCTCCTCTTCAGGTTTTCAGTCATTGACCGGATCCGGGAAAAACTGTCTCAGCTTTCCCCAAAGTCAGTTTCAGTATACCACTACTTATATTTTTCTACAATAGCTTTCATCTGAGGAAGCTTCTCCTCCATGTCCGCAACCAGCTTAAACTGGGTACGACAGCGGTCCAGATTATGGCCTTCTCTGTGGATCTTAAAGTAATGATCTCCCTCCAGATAATCAGTAAGGAAACGCATTCCGCACTCAAAAGTCATAAGGATCGCCCCCATGGGAAGCATATCCAGCTCGATATCTGTAAGCGCGCCTGCGCAGCCCTCGATAAAGCCTTTTGTATATACTTCGTAGAGATGAAGATCACAGGAAATCTTACTGAGATCCTGCTCATCCTCTGCCCCTGTACTTGCTCCGAAACGAATAGAATCGCCGAAATCATTTACAGAAAGCCCCGGCATAACCGTATCAAGATCAATAACGCAGATGGCTTTGCCTGTTTCATCATCAATCATAATATTGTTCAGCTTTGTGTCATTGTGAGTTACACGAAGAGGCATCTTCCCTGTATTCTGCAGATCGCACAGGGTATGAGCCAGCTCTTCTCTGTCAAGAACAAACTTAATCTCCTCCTGAACGGATGCTGCGCGGCCTTCACTGTCTGCCTCAACTGCTGCCCTGAATTTTGCAAAACGGTCAACCGTATTATGAAAATCTACAATAGTCTCATGAAGAGTCTCAGCAGGATAATCTGCAAGAAGTCTCTGGAAATGTCCAAAGGCCACTGCACTCTGATAAAAGTCATTGTCATCCTTTACCATGTCGTAGCTGGTAGCTCCCTCAATAAAAAGATAAACTCTCCAGTATTCTCCCTCTGAATCCACATAATAAGGGTTGCCATCTTTATCATTTACCACATTCAGAGTTTCTCTCTCCACATCACCGCCGTTTTCCCGGATCTTTTTGCGGAGCCATGCAGTAACGCCCTGCACGTTCTCCATAAGCTCTACCGGCTTTGTGAAAATGCTTTTGTTCATTCTCTGGAGAATAAAATGCTTCTCCTGTCCGCCCGGTGTTTTTACTGTAAGACGATATGTATCATTGATATGTCCGCTTCCATAGGCAACACATTCTACTACCTCTCCCGGAAAATCAAACTGACTTATTACTTCTTTCTGAATCGTATTCACTGTTACTTGTTCTCCTCCCATAAGTTCTGTGGATAGAGCCCCTGATCTTTCAGGCTCTGCACGGCTGCCATAACAACAGGCTTGTCCTCTTTGTAGGTAACTCCATACCATTTATCCTCAGATTTCAGCACCTTGACTGTGGCTTTTTTCTCCTGAAGAAGCTCATCCACTACAAATGGAAGAAAATATTCGCACTTCAGTGGATTTTTCTCCAGATTCTCATCAAGGAATGCCGCAAAACGTGCTTTCAGTTCTTTCAGGATACTTGCAGAAAATCCCCACATATTCATGGAAACTGTACTTCCCTCCGGGAGCATGGTCCAGGTTGCTCCGTCATCCTCTGTATAGGCAGTGCCCTCTCCATGCTTCTCAATATGAGTACGCTCATTGATCTTCAGAAGATGATCTTCCTCATCGGTAACACAGACTCCTCTTGCCACATGGCCATTGTCTGTAAGAGTATTTTCCAGCTTGTAACCAACCATCATATATCTGTAAAGATTTTCGTCATCCTGGTTTTCTGCCAGAAAATCATATGCCATTTTAAATGCATGACTTCCATAGTAGTCGTCTGCATTGATAACCGCAAAAGGACCGTCAACCTCGTCAATACAGCTCAGGACCGCATGACCGGTTCCCCAGGGTTTTACTCTTCCCTCCGGAACCTCATAGCCTTCCGGAAGATTATGAAGATCCTGGAACACATAAGCAACCTCTATCTGTTTACTGAGACGGTCGCCGATAGCTTTGCGGAAGTCCTCTTCATTTTCTTTTTTAATGATAAATACTACTTTTTCAAATCCTGCTTTTACAGCATCATAAATGGAAAAGTCCATAATGATATGACCTTCTCTGTCAATGGGGTCAATCTGTTTCAGACCGCCGTAGCGGCTTCCCATTCCAGCTGCCATAACTACTAATACCGGTTTTTTCATAATATTTTTCTGCTCCTTTCTTAATCAGCCTTTCGTTCCACCTGTTACACCGCCGATAATCTTCTCTGACAGAAAAATCCAGAGAGTAAAGGCCTGCAGAACTCCTGCCTTCTGAAAACAATATAAAAGCTCCATATATTGTGCATTTTATATAATTACATGCATTTGCAACACTAATTTTATCATTTTTACACAATTAGTATTTGCATAATCATCTATTTCTTTTGCACAAAAAGATTGTTTTCATGAAAATCTCTGTTTCTCTCCGCCATATTTAATGCTTTTCACTCCAGCATCAGCGACTCTTCCCACCACTGTCCCGGTTCAAGTCTTTTTTTTCCGCAAAGCCTCTCCTGATATTGTATCTGAATATATACGGAATTCTCTGTATAAATCTTCCATGACAGTTTTCTGCCCTCAAAAATCTCCGCACTGCACAGGATTCCTTTTTCCCCGCGGAAACTGTAAAAAGAAACCTGTTTTTCCGTCCAGATTTTGGGAACAGCAGGAAACAGCCGTATTTTTCCATCCTTCATCTGAAACAGCATTTCCTGAAGAGCATCTGCACTGAACATATTTCCCTCAAGAGTAAAGGGTCTGTAGGTAAACTGCGAATATCCTTTTTTCCGAAAATCTCCGTTCAGGTGAAATCCATTACAGCTGCAGAAATTTTCCCAGAAAATCCTCAGATACTCTGCTGCTTTTTCTCCGTTTCCCTGAACAGCATAAAGATGTGCCATCCATGCAAAGGTATAACCAACCCACTGAGATGTGCCCAGCCTTTCATAATCCGCAATTACAGCATCGATTATTTCTTTTCCTTCGCCCTCATAATCTATGATTCCCAGAGGTGAAACAGCCATCGCATTTGAAAAATGACGATGGGATTCTTCAAGACTTTCATCCGGAGAAAGCATCAGAACCTTATTTTTATTGACTGACAGTTCCGGAAGCCTCTGTCTGATGTGGCGCCACTGTAATTCTTCTGTTTTCCCCAGCTCACCAGCCAGTTTCTCCAGTGTTTCAAACAGCCGGATCATCAGAGCCAGATCATAATTACTGACAGGTGTCAGCCATGATCTTTCCGTATCGTCGTGAATCTCCGGAGAGCTGGATACAGGAAGAACCAGATAACCGTCCTCTGTCTCCTCCAGAAGCGATTGGATAAAAATCCCGGTTTCCTTCATATAAGGATAAGCTCTTTCCCTCAGAAATTTACTGTCTCCTGTATATCGGTAATATTCTCCAAATGCGTGGGCAAGCCACATCTGGTTGGACGGAGAAAGCGAATACATAGGCCAGCCCCCAAGAGGTTTCCCGTCAATTGTCATTGTTCCGGGAAGACAGCAGCCTTCTGCGCCGTAAAATTCTCCGGCAAACCGTCGCCCCTCATCAAAAAGACTCCAGAGAAAATCTAAAAAGCATCGTCCTTCTTCCAGATGGTTTGCCTTCAGATAATGGGTATAGGACAATTCTGTATTCAGATCGTTATGGTAATCTCCCTTCCACGGAGGAAGCGTTCCCTCATCTGCGGTCCACACTCCCTGAAGAGGCATAGGGACGCCTCCTTCTCTGGACGTTGAAGCAAACAGATAATTGGTCATATACCACTGCTTTTCCATAAATTTATCAGGAATACAGATACCGCTCTCTTCAAAATAATCCTTCCACCATTTTTTATGAGAATCAAAAAGTTCATCACCTGCTGACAGAGCGCCGAGAACCTGCTGCTTTCCCTGTTCCATCCAGCAGTCTCCGTCTTCTGATGAGACAATCTTCCAGACGATTCTTGTCACAGAGTCTTTTTTTCTTCTCCCAACAATCACTCCATAAGAAAATTCATCATTTACAGGCTGGCAGAACCATTGCAGCTCTCCCTCCTGTTTTTTTATCACAGGAGGATATTTCAGATCCTTCAGATTCCCCTGGGAAATCTGTCTTTCTTCCTGGCAATAAACGTACTCTTTTTCCGTTCCTTTTTCTCCGAATTCCGGATTTTTCAGTTCCACAGAAAATTCCGTTTCCCGAGCTTCAACCTCTATGATCCCAACTTGTTCCACTGCATGGACCCAAACTGAAATCCTGACAGTCTCTTTCCGGCTTCTGAACCTCATTTCCGCTTTTGCTGTTTCCAGGTTTAAGACAGATTCGATTTCTCCGTCAATACCGTAAAAATGAAGCAGGATCCTGCCTGCAGTTAATTTTGTAGGTGATGGATAATAATAGGGAGCATCAAAGATTTCCCGGATTTTTGCAGTATTTCCTGCCTTTGCAAGTTTCACAAGATTTTTCCAGGTAAACTCTTTATTCTGCTCCCACAAAACAGTTCTGTCCCATAAATCTGTACGGTCCAGACTAAACCTTATCTCTTCAGGACTGCCCCAGCAGAGGCAGCCGCATTTTCCATTTCCCAGCGGAACAGCCTCGTCCCACCGGGAAATATTTTCTTTCCAGTTATAAGTAATATTCATGTACAAAGTCTCACTTGAATTGTCTGTTATAAAGATATAAAAGAAGAATCAGTCCGGCAAGTCCCAGAAGCATTACCAACAGCCCCTGCGGTCCTACATTTTTCTGTCCCAGTACTACAAGCGCCACACAAATAATAAAAAATATAGCTGCCAGAACGGTTTTTAAAACACTCTTTGTTCTTTCATTCATTTTATTTACCTCCTGTTCCGCACACTGATCAGCCTTTCAGACCGCCAAGAGTCATACCCTGTGTCAGTTTCTTCTGTACACAGATATATAAAATCAGTGTAGGGATCATAACAATAACCAGTCCCGCATACATCTGTCCGTACTGAACTGCTGATTTCTGGGCTGCCATCAGATTCATAAGTCCTACCGGAAGGGTTTTTATCTCCGGTCTGGTGAGCAGGGTCATGGAAATAATATATTCATTCCAGAATGCCAAAAAGTTAAACAGAATTACTGTCACAATACTTGGCTTTGCCATAGGCATGATAACCTGAATCATAGTTCTCCAGTATCCGGCTCCGTCCACATAAGCCGCTTCCTCGTAATCTTTTGCCAGTGATTTAAAATAACCGGACAGCAGATAAATGGTAAAGGGAAGCGCGGTTGATGCATATACAAGCGCCAGAATAAACAGATTGTTCAGGAAAAACGGCTCTCCGAACCACTGACGCAGTTTTCCGTCTGCATTATTGAGCATCAAAAAGATCGGTACAACAATATAGTTTACATTAATAAAAAGTCCTGCCATAAACATAACATTCCAAATCTTCTGGCTCTTAAATTTGAATCTGGACAGTACATAAGCTGCCGGAAGAGCGATCACGATCAGAAGCAGGATACCCAGGACCGTTACAAACACAGAATTCAGCATATAAGAACCCATGTTTGCAGTTTCCCACGCATCTGTAAAGTTCTGGAAATGGAATCCTTTCGGAAGCGCCCATGGACTTCCGTAAAACTCTGAATTCTCTTTAATTGAAGCAACAAATACCCAGGCAACAGGAACAATGATCGTAACTGCCAGAAGCCCCAGTATCAGATAGATAAATACTTTTGCCACCTTGGAACTGGCAGTACTGTTTTTCGTCATATCAGCCATTTTTCACCCTCCTTAGAATTCAATTTCTTCACGTTTGGTCACCGCATTGAGAACAGCGGCCAGCGCAAAGGAAAACAGGAATACCGCAACACCGATGGCCATACCATATCCATAGGAAGAGTTGGTGTAAGCTTCCTGATACATGTAGCTTAAGAATACATTGGAAGCTCCGTCCGGTCCGCCGTTTGTCATTGCTTTTACCATCAGGAAACTCATATTAATAGTACTGATAACAAAGAATGTCAGAGTGGTACGAATATTAGTCCAGATCAGCGGAAGGGTAATTGAGAAAAACTGTTTGATCCTTCCCGCGCCTTCCAGACTTGCTGATTCATAGAGACTGTCCGGAATGTTTGCCATACTTGCCATGTACATAACCATATAATATCCAATGGCCTGCCATACCATGGCAATGATAATACTGTAAATAACCAGTTTCTGGCTTCCCAGCCATAAAATAGGATTGTCTACTCCATCCTGTCCGCGGAACAGATTTAAAAAA